>NZ_JANEWM010000035.1:0-46765 GCF_028069825.1 Citrobacter sp. Igbk 14 | reverse complement strand
AAATAATACATTTACTTTATTTGTCACTGTCGTTACTATATCGGCTGAAATTAATGAGGTTATACCCAAATGGATAGTTCGTTTACGCCCATTGAACAAATGCTAAAATTTCGCGCCAGCCGCTACGAAGAGTTCCCTTATCAGGAAGTGCTTCTGACTCGTCTTTGCATGCATATGCAGGGCAAGCTGCTGGAAAACCGCAATAAGATGCTGAAAGCTCAAGGGATTAACGAGACGTTGTTTATGGCGTTGATTACGCTGGAGTCTCAGGAAAACCACAGTATTCAGCCTTCTGAACTGAGCTGCGCACTTGGCTCGTCACGGACTAACGCCACCCGCATCGCGGATGAGTTAGAAAAACGTGGCTGGATCGAGCGTCGCGAAAGCGATAACGATCGTCGCTGTCTGCATCTGCAATTGACCGAAAAAGGCCATGCTTTTTTGCAGGAGGTATTACCGCCTCAGCACAACTGCCTTCATCAGCTTTGGTCATCTCTCAGCACCACCGAAAAAGATCAACTTGAGCACATCACCCGTAAACTTCTGACCCGTCTTGATCAGATGGAGCAGGATGGCGCGGTATTAGAAGCGCTGCGCTAACGCGCTGACTCGCTCAGAAATCCAGATTTATAAATGAAAAACCGACAGGCCAGCACGCACAGTGCTGGCCTTTCTGATAAACAGGTCGGCTCCAGCCGATGTGAAAAAAATAAGATCGTGGAGAACAACATGAGCGCAAATGCGGAGACTCAAACCCCGCAGCAACCGGTCAAGAAGAATGGCAAACGTAAAAGTATGCTGCTGCTTCTGACCTTGCTCTTTATTATCATTGCCGTGGCATATGGGATTTATTGGTTTTTAGTACTGCGTCATATCGAAGAGACAGACGATGCGTACGTGGCAGGGAACCAGGTTCAAATTATGGCGCAGGTATCAGGCAGCGTGACGAAAGTCTGGGCTGATAACACTGACTTTGTAAAACAGGGCGATGTCCTGGTCACTCTCGATCAGACAGATGCCAAACAGGCATTTGAAAAAGCCAAAACTGCGCTGGCGTCCAGCGTGCGCCAGACGCACCAGTTGATGATCAACAGCAAGCAACTGCAGGCAAGCATTGAAGTGCAGAGAACCGCGCTGGCCCAGGCACAAAGCGATTTTAATCGCCGTGTCCCACTGGGTAACGCCAACCTGATTGGCCGCGAAGAACTGCAACATGCCCGCGATGCTGTCGCCAGCGCTCAGGCTCAGCTTGATGTCGCAATCCAACAATATAATGCAAACCAGGCAATGATTCTGGGTAGCAAGCTGGAAGATCAACCTGCTGTACAACAGGCTGCCACCGAAGTGCGTAATGCCTGGCTGGCGCTGGAACGTACTAAAATTGTCAGCCCGATGACCGGCTATGTTTCCCGTCGTGCCGTGCAGCCTGGCGCGCAAATTAGCCCGACTACGCCGCTGATGGCGGTTGTTCCGGCCACTAACCTGTGGGTGGATGCCAACTTCAAAGAAACACAGCTGGCGCACATGCGTATTGGCCAACCGGCGACCGTCATCAGTGATATTTACGGCGATGATGTGAAATACACCGGGAAAGTCGTCGGCCTGGATATGGGTACGGGCAGCGCCTTCTCCCTGCTGCCGGCGCAAAACGCGACCGGTAACTGGATCAAAGTCGTCCAGCGTTTGCCGGTACGTATCGAACTGGATGCGCAGCAGCTGGCACAACATCCACTGCGTATTGGTTTGTCGACACTGGTTACGGTAGATACCGCTAATCGTGACGGGCAGATCCTGGCAAGCCAGGTCCGCACGACGCCAGTATCAGAAAGTAATGCACGTGAAATCAACCTTGATCCGGTCAATAAGATGATCGAAGAGATCGTGCAGGCCAACGCGGGCTAATTCAAAGGTGCGTGTGATGCAACAGCAAAAACCGCTGGAAGGCGCGCAGCTCGTCATTATGACGATTGCGCTGTCCCTGGCGACATTCATGCAGGTGCTGGACTCCACCATTGCTAACGTGGCGATCCCCACTATCGCCGGGAACCTCGGCTCTTCACTGAGCCAGGGAACCTGGGTGATCACCTCATTCGGGGTGGCGAATGCTATCTCTATTCCGATCACCGGCTGGCTGGCAAAACGCGTTGGCGAAGTACGACTATTCATGTGGTCAACTATCGCCTTCGTCATTGCGTCATGGGCATGTGGGATGTCCACCAGCCTGAATATGCTGATTTTCTTCCGCGTCATTCAGGGTATTGTCGCCGGTCCGTTAATCCCGCTATCGCAAAGCCTGTTACTGAATAACTATCCTCCCGCCAAACGCTCCATTGCCCTCGCGCTCTGGTCGATGACGGTGATTGTTGCCCCGATCTGTGGCCCCATTCTTGGGGGCTATATCAGCGACAACTATCACTGGGGCTGGATATTTTTCATCAACGTGCCAATCGGTGCTGTAGTGGTATTGATGACGCTGCAAACGCTGCGCGGTCGGGAAACCAAAACCGAGCAGCGGCGTATCGACGCCATTGGTCTGGCGCTGCTGGTCATTGGTATCGGTAGTTTGCAGATTATGCTCGACCGCGGCAAAGAATTGGACTGGTTCGCCTCACAGGAAATTATCATCCTGACGGTTGTCGCCGTGGTGGCAATCAGCTTCCTCATCGTCTGGGAGCTTACCGACGAGCACCCCATTGTCGATCTCTCGCTGTTTAAGTCGCGTAACTTTACCATCGGCTGTCTGTGTATCAGTCTGGCCTATATGCTCTACTTCGGCGCAATCGTCCTGTTGCCGCAGTTATTGCAGGAGGTGTACGGATATACGGCAACCTGGGCAGGTCTGGCGTCTGCACCGGTTGGGGTGATTCCAGTGATTCTGTCGCCGATTATCGGCCGTTTCGCACACAAGCTGGATATGCGTCGGCTGGTCACGTTCAGCTTCATCATGTATGCCGTCTGTTTCTACTGGCGTGCGTGGACGTTCGAACCCGGTATGGATTTTGGTGCATCGGCCTGGCCGCAGTTTATTCAGGGGTTCGCGGTGGCTTGCTTCTTTATGCCACTGACCACCATCACGCTATCGGGTTTACCGCCTGAACGTATGGCGGCAGCATCGAGCCTGTCTAACTTTACGCGAACACTGGCGGGTTCTATTGGTACATCGATCACCACGACGATGTGGACTAGCCGTGAGTCGCTGCACCATGCGCAACTGACGGAGTCAGTAAACCCTTATAACCCTAATGCGCAGGCTATGTATAACCAGCTGCAGGGATTAGGGATGACCAAAGAACAGGCATCCGGCTGGCTGGCGCAGCAAATCACCAACCAGGGGCTGATTATTTCTGCTAACGAAATCTTCTGGATGTCTGCAGGGATTTTCCTCGTGCTACTCGGCCTGGTGTGGTTTGCCAAACCGCCATTCGGTGCAGGCAGTGGCGGCGGCGGCGCACACTAATAAAAAAAGCCAGTTCAGATGAACTGGCTTTTTTATGCCTGACATTTGGTGACCTGATAGCACAATGCTTAGCAGGCCCGCCCAGACTAGATATGCAGTTCCTGCAATTTTTCTTTCGGCAGTGCCAGCTCTTCATTACTGTTAACGCGGACATCACGTTCCAGAATATGACGGGCAATGTCCTGCGCTTCACTGAGCGAGTGCATCTGATACGTACCGCACTGGTAGACGTTCAGTTCCGGGATCTGATTCTGATCCTGCACTTTCAACACGTCTGCCATTGCCGCTTTCCAGGCATCAGCTACGCGTTGTTCGTCCGGCGTTCCAATCAGGCTCATGTAGAAACCGGTACGACAACCCATTGGCGAAATATCAATAATCTCGACACCGTTACCATTCAGGTGGTTACGCATAAAACCAGCAAACAGGTGTTCCAGCGTATGAATACCTTTCTCAGGCATCACTTCTTTGTTCGGAATGCAGAAACGCAGATCAAACACGGTGATAGCGTCGCCATGCGGGGTGTTCATCGTTTTTGCAACCCGGACTGCAGGAGCTTCCATCCGGGTGTGATCGACAGTAAAACTATCTAACAACGGCATTTAGCCACCTCCGATAAATTTTTTAAAAATATTCTGAACTCTTTGTTCCGGGGCGAGTCTGAGTATATGAAAGACGCGCATTTGTTATCATCATCCCTGTTTTCAGAGATGAAATTTTGGCCACTCCCGAGTGGCCTTTTTCTTTTGTATCAGGCGTGCTTTTCCAGCCACACACCAAACGGCTCAGTATCTGCCGCTTCAATCTCCTGCTGACGGCGCTTGGAAGCCGCACTTTCAGCAATAAATTCTTCTTCCTGCAGCAGTTCCAATGGCTCTTCGCGCAACAGGTTACGGTACGCTTCACCCAACGCTTTACCCGTGCCGCCAATACCTGTATCAATCATAGACCGCAGGATCCGCGCTGAGAATGTCAGCTCAGGATTATCAAAGCAGGCAACCAGTTCGTCACAGACTTTTTGATATTCCTCTCCCCCGTGAATGCCGTCCAGCGTTTGTGCCACACGTTTCAGATCACGGAACAGATCTTTACCCACTTTAGGCAGCGGGAATTGAGCCGTTTCACAACCAATTCCTAACGTCAGACCTGGCTTGCGCCCTTCCAGAATAACGCGATTCCAGTTAGTACGCGTACACAGCAGCTCGTCGCTACTCATTTCCGGCGCATCTGCCAGAACACACCAAACCATGAACAAATCGAGGAAGCGCACCTGCTGTTCATCTACGCCGATTGGCGAGAATGGGTTGATATCGAGTGAACGCACTTCGATGTACTCAATGCCGCCGCGTAGAAGTGCATCAGATGGCGTTTCACCGCTGCGAGTCACGCGTTTCGGACGAATTGGCGCATACAGTTCATTTTCGATTTGCAAAACGTTGCTGTTGATTTGCAGGCGCTTACCGTCTTTCTCGAGACCGATCGCCGCGTATTCTTCTGAAGGCGTTTTAATCGCGCGCTTCAATCCTGCCACATACTCATGCAAATCGTTAAACGTAATTCCGAGATTGCTTTGCGACTTATTGGTATAACCCAGGTCACTCAGACGCAGCGACGTGGCATAAGGCAGGTAATACATACCACAATCGGTTTTTTCAAACGGCAGCGTTGTCGGCTTTCCTTGCAGGAAGGAGGAACAAATTGCGGGTGAGGCACCAAACAGATACGGGATCACCCAACCGAAACG
The DNA here is from genome assembly GCF_028069825.1 of Citrobacter sp. Igbk 14. NCBI lineage: Bacteria > Pseudomonadati > Pseudomonadota > Gammaproteobacteria > Enterobacterales > Enterobacteriaceae > Citrobacter > Citrobacter sp. Igbk 14. The sequence goes on along the minus strand of NZ_JANEWM010000035.1, from coordinate 41,564 downwards.
GTAGTAGTTGCGGATCAGACGGAAATACCCTGCTGACACTTTTTCTTTAACGTCTTCATCACTATCTGTTACGCCACATTTCGCCTGCCAGAAAGCCATCGGCAGCGAGAAGTTGTAGTGTACGCCGGAGATAGTCTGCATCAACGCGCCGTAACGGTTTTTGAGGCCTTCACGGTAAAGGGTTTTCAGACGACCGATATTCGAAGTACCGTACTGCGCCAGCTCGATATCCTGACCTTCAGCAATATAGCAAGGCATGCTCAGTGGCCACATACGCTCATCGCCAAGATTCCTGGCGGTATAGCGATGCAGATCGCGCATGAACGTGAGCATTTTGTGAATGTCATCGCCCGGTGGAGTAATAAACTCCAGCAGCGTTTCGGCAAAGTCGGTGGTTATCCATTTATGCGTTAGCGCCGAGCCTAACACTTCAGGATGGCCTGTCGTTGCCAATGAACCATCAGCATTAACACGCAGCGTTTCGCGCTCGAGCCCGCGTTGAATCCCCTCTAACGCATGAGGATGTTTTTCCAGCCAGGCCAGCGCCTGTGATACGTCCGGGATCAAATTGACCTCCCGCCTGTCAAAATCGTTTTAATTAGCATAATGGTATTGGTCACCCTGAAGGTTATTCCACAACACAATTAGTGCCACCACATAATGCCTTGCGTCGTAACCGCCGCGACCACAACATAGCGCAGCGCTTTGCCAAGACATAAAAAAAAGATCACCGGGCCCCACGAGATGCGCATCCATCCCGCTAACAAGCACAGTAAATCACCCACAACCGGCATCCAGCTTAATAATAGTGTGACTGCGCCATAGCGCTTCAGCCAGCCAGTGGCTTTCTCTTGCCAGCGCGATGTTTTACGCAACGGAAAGAAACGCCCAAGGATAACGTTAGTTAACCCTCCAAGGCTATTACCCATTGTTGCTGTTAAAACTAAGACCCAGGGATGACTCGCTCCAGAAACCAGTAAGGCAACTAAAACAACTTCAGAATTTCCAGGTAATAGCGTGGCGCTGAGAAAGCTGCTGGCAAACAGTGAGAGGAGCGACAGTCCATCACTCACAGTAACCGAACATCCACAACATCCATTCCTGCCGCACGCGCTGCCTGCAACCCAAAATCGGCATCTTCAAACACAACGCAGCGAGCCGGAACGACGCCCATACGCTCAGCACATAACAAGAAGGTATCTGGAGCCGGTTTATGGCGTTGTACGTGATCGGCCGCCACCACTGCATCAAAATAACGACGCAGCCCAAGGTGAGTGAGCAGAGCTTCTGCAATGGCACTTTCGCTCCCAGTGCCAACTGACATAGGACGGCGACCATACCAGGCTTTCACAACATCGACCAACGGTAAAGGCTGGACGCTATCCAGCAGCATGCTTTTAACCTTATCGGTTTTTTCACGCGCCAGTGCATGGGGATCAAGATCGGCATGGTTCAGTTCAATCACCGATTGGGCAATACGCCACGTTGGGGAACCGTTGAGAGCGACCATAGCCTGCTCATCAAAACGTAGCCCATAACGTCCTAATACCTCATGCCACGCTTTACGGTGCGTAGGTTCGGTATCCAGGATGGTACCATCCATATCAAAAATTAAACCTGCATAACGTTCGTACATCGTCTTCTCACAAGCCGATTAACCAGACGTTATTTTATCGTAATTGATTGATTTTGTCGCTGACAGCGAATTGAGGATTGTTCAGGGAAGATAAGGAAATAATTCAGGGAGAGGTAAGAAAACAATTCAGGAGAAGATGGTGCATCCGGGAGGATTCGAACCTCCGACCGCTCGGTTCGTAGCCGAGTACTCTATCCAGCTGAGCTACGGATGCATCGGTGAAACTAGATTGGAGAAAACAAGAGATGGTGCATCCGGGAGGATTACTCGGCTGCGCCTCACCCTGCGGGCCGTTGCTGAAGCAACGTTATCCTCCCTGGTGCTGGCGATTATCTCGCAGACCATGAAACAACAGTTTAGCTGTTATCTCGGAGAAGATGGTGCATCCGGGAGGATTCGAACCTCCGACCGCTCGGTTCGTAGCCGAGTACTCTATCCAGCTGAGCTACGGATGCATCGGAAAACTTGCTTTACTGCCGATATTGATATCGTAATAAACGATATCAAGTAAGAGATGGTGCATCCGGGAGGATTACTCGGCTGCGCCTCGCCCTGCGGGCCGTTGCTGAAGCAACGTTATCCTCCCTGGTACTCGCGATTATCTCGCATACCATGAAACAACAGTTTTGCTGTTATCTCGGAGAAGATGGTGCATCCGGGAGGATTCGAACCTCCGACCGCTCGGTTCGTAGCCGAGTACTCTATCCAGCTGAGCTACGGATGCATCAGGGAAACTTACTTTACTGCAGATTTGATGTCGCTGCTAAAGCGCTATCAAGTAATATGGTGCATCCGGGAGGATTCGAACCTCCGACCGCTCGGTTCGTAGCCGAGTACTCTATCCAGCTGAGCTACGGATGCAAATGGCGGTGAGGCGGGGATTCGAACCCCGGATGCAGCTTTTGACCGCATACTCCCTTAGCAGGGGAGCGCCTTCAGCCTCTCGGCCACCTCACCAACACGCCTCTTGCGAGTGCTTCGAAGAACTTGTTTCTGCTCATCGTCGCTGCGTGGCGCACATATTACTTTCTGGGACTTATAAGTCAAACAATTTTTCCAGAGCTTTTATCGTTTGCACATTTCACGCGCAATTAGTCTGCAAAAACGGCAAAAAGAGTGTTTTATCAACAGATAAATCGGCGTTATACGGAGACGATGTACGAACAGAAAAATCACCGGGGAAGACAATAACAGCATCACAGCAGAGAAAACGACGTGGAAAAACAAGAATCAGAGAGAAGTCAGAGCAGTATAGAAAGAGATAAGAGAGCAATGAGGAAGTGAAAAGTAAGAAAAGAAGACACTCAATCAGGTTGCGCCTCACCAGGAAGGTGAGACGCGGAAACCTTAGTAACTGGACTGCTGGGATTTTTCAGCCTGGATACGCTGGTAGATCTCTTCACGATGGACAGAAACTTCTTTCGGGGCGTTGACGCCAATGCGCACCTGGTTGCCCTTCACCCCTAAAACTGTCACGGTGACCTCATCGCCTATCATGAGGGTCTCACCAACTCGACGAGTCAGAATCAGCATTCTTTGCTCCTTGAAAGATTAAAAGAGTCGGGTCTCTCTGTATCCCGGCATTATCCATCATATAACGCCAAAAAGTAAGCGATGACAAACACCTAAGTGTAAGCAGTCACGGCATCACATTCTGTTAAACCTAAGTTTAGCCGATATACACAACTTCAACCTGACTTTATCGTTGTCGATAGCGTTGAGGCAAACGCTGCGGATTGAAGTCCGCAGCGTCGACTTACGCTTATAATTTTTACAGTTTTGCGCTAACCCAGCCTTTCACACTGGCTAACGCTGCCGGCAGAGCCGCAGCATCCGTACCACCGGCTTGCGCCATGTCCGGACGACCACCACCCTTGCCGCCTACCTGCTGAGCGACCATCCCAATCAGTTCCCCTGCTTTCACGCGGTCTGTCACATCCTTAGACACGCCCGCAATCAGAGAAACCTTACCTTCAGCAACTGTTGCCAGTACGACAACAGTAGAACCCAGCTGATTTTTCAGATCATCAACCATGGTACGCAGCATTTTCGGTTCAACGTCCGCAAGCTCGCTGACCAACAGCTTCACGCCGTTGATATCAACTGCTTTGCTGGAAAGGTTCGCACTTTCCTGCGCTGCGGCCTGTTCCTTCAATTGCTGCAATTCTTTTTCGAGCTGACGCGTACGTTCCAGTACGGAACGAACTTTATCACCGATATTCTGGCTATCGCCTTTCAGCAGCTGCGCAATATCGCTTAAGCGATCGCTCTCAGCATGCACGGTATTCAGAGCACCTTCACCGGTCACGGCTTCGATACGACGAACGCCCGCAGCGGTACCAGATTCGGAGATAATACGGAACAGACCGATATCGCCCGTACGGCTGGCATGAGTACCACCACACAGTTCGGTAGAGAAATCACCCATGCTCAGAACACGCACGTGGTCATCGTATTTCTCACCAAACAGCGCCATTGCACCTTTGGCTTTCGCTGCCTCGAGATCCATGATGTTCGTTTCAATCGGTAGGTTGCGACGAATTTGCGCATTCACCAGATCTTCAACAGCACGAATTTCAGCAGGCTTCATCGCTTCGGTATGCGAGAAGTCGAAACGCAGCACTTTATCGTTTACCAGTGAACCTTTCTGCGCCACATGCGTGCCCAGAACCTGACGCAACGCCGCGTGCATCAGGTGAGTTGCGGAGTGATTGAGACGGATCCGCGCACGACGCGCTTCATCCACATCAGCCTGTACCGCATCGCCCACTTTCAGAGACCCCGTAGACAGCTTGCCAATATGACCAATTGCCTGACCATATTTTTGCGTGTCGTTCACGGCAAAGGCAAAACCTGCGCCTTTCAGTTCACCTTTATCGCCAACCTGGCCACCGGATTCGGCATAGAACGGCGTCTGGTCCAGAACAACGACAGCGTCCTGACCGGCGCTAATGGCATCTACCGCTTTACCATCAACAAATAGCGCGGTCACTTTGCCGTTCAGTTCCAGATTCTCGTAGCCTTTAAATTCAGAGGCACCATCAACACGAATCATCGCATTGTAGTCTGCGCCAAAACCGCTGGCTTCACGCGCACGGCGGCGCTGTTCTTCCATTGCGGCCTCAAAGCCAGCTTCATCAACCTTGATGTTGCGCTCGCGGCAAACGTCTGCCGTCAGGTCAACCGGGAAACCGTAAGTGTCATACAGGCGGAATGCTGTTTCGCCATCCAACGTATCGCCAGACAGTTTCGCCAGCTCTTCATCCAGCAGTGCCAGCCCACGTTCCAGCGTACGCGCAAACTGCTCTTCTTCGGTTTTCAGAACCTGCTCAACCATGGTTTGTTGACGCTTCAGTTCTTCACCCGCAGAGCCCATGACCTCCACCAGCGGACCAACCAGCTTGTAGAAGAAGGTATCTTTTGCGCCCAGCATGTTGCCATGACGTACCGCGCGACGAATGATACGGCGCAGCACATAGCCACGGTTTTCATTCGACGGGACAACGCCATCGGCAATCAGGAATGCGCAGGAACGAATATGGTCGGCGATAACGCGCAGTGATTTATTACTCAGATCGGTCGCACCGGTCACTTTCGCCACGGCTTCGATCAGTGAGCGGAACAGGTCGATTTCGTAGTTGGAGTTAACGTGTTGCAGCACGGCCGCAATACGCTCCAGACCCATACCGGTGTCTACGGACGGCTTCGGCAGCGGTTCCATGGTACCGTCGGCTTGACGGTTGAACTGCATGAAGACGATGTTCCAGATCTCAATGTAGCGATCGCCATCTTCTTCTGCACTTCCCGGAGGGCCACCCCAAATGTGGTCACCGTGATCGTAGAAAATCTCGGTGCACGGACCGCAAGGACCGGTATCACCCATCTGCCAGAAGTTGTCGGATGCATACGCAGCGCCTTTGTTATCACCAATACGGATGATACGTTCGCGCGGAATACCGACTTCTTTTTCCCAGATTTCATAGGCTTCATCGTCAGATTCATAGACGGTGACCCACAGACGCTCTTTCGGCAGAGCAAACCAGTTTTCACCGGTCAGCAGTTCCCATGCGTATTGAATGGCATCGTGTTTGAAGTAGTCGCCGAAGCTGAAGTTGCCCAGCATTTCGAAGAAGGTGTGGTGACGTGCAGTGTAACCGACGTTTTCCAGATCGTTGTGCTTACCGCCCGCGCGTACGCAACGCTGCGAAGTGGTTGCGCGGGAATAATTACGCTTGTCGAGGCCAAGGAATACATCCTTGAACTGGTTCATCCCGGCGTTGGTAAACAACAAAGTAGGGTCATTGTTGGGTACCAGGGAGCTGCTGGCAACTACCTGATGTCCTTTACTATGGAAAAAATCGAGAAACGCCTGACGGATCTCAGCGGTGCTCTTGCTCATAATTATCCTGAAGAAATCAAGCTAACGAAATGTCATTACCAGCATCGGCATGCAAACTGCGCCTCTGGCAATCGAAAAGTGGGAATAAGATAAGTTTTCTTTACTGGGAAGTAAAATCCCGTATGCGCTCAATCGTCAAAATTTCGCCATATTGCCTGAATATCTTCCATCAGATAGCCGCGATAGAGCAAAAAACGCTGGACCTTAACCTTTTCTGAAAAATCGACAGGTAAGGGGTCGCCATATTTTCTGATTGCCTGCTCCCGCGCAAGCAGCGCCCAGTCAATTTCACATTCCCGCATTGCCCACTCAATGGCCTCACGCGCGATCCCTTTCTGACCTAATTCCTGGCGCACACGCGCTGGCCCATAACCTTTACGGCTACGGCTGGCGATGAATTGCTGAACAAATCGGTCATCATCAAGATAACGACTCTCAATACACCAGGCGATAACCTTGTCGTAATCCTCCGGCGTGGCATCAATTTCTTCTGGTCCATTTTTCCCCATCACCGGAGCAGCCAGTTTACGCCGCAGTTCCTGCTCACTGTGGTCGCGCATCGCCAGTATTCGCACCGCGCGGTCAAGTAATCGGGAGTAAGCAGAGCGGCGGGAAGTTGAATCTGTCATATTGAGCCTTCAGAAATGGAAAAGGGCTGCATGATATGCAGCCCTTTTATATGCGATTACGTCAGACTATCAGAAATCTTCGTTGGTTTCTGCTACATCTTGACCACTGTCATCAACGGAGAAATCTGGCGTTGAATCCTGGTTATTGAGCAGTAACTCGCGTAATTTTTTCTCAATTTCTTTCGCGGCAACCGGGTTTTCTTTCAGCCAGTTGGTTGCATTCGCTTTACCCTGACCAATTTTGTCACCGTTGTAGCTATACCATGCGCCCGCTTTTTCAATCAGCTTCTCTTTCACGCCCAGGTCAACCAGTTCGCCGTAGAAGTTGATACCTTCGCCGTAAAGAATCTGGAATTCAGCCTGTTTAAACGGCGCTGCAATTTTGTTTTTCACGACCTTAACGCGGGTTTCGCTACCGACCACGTTATCGCCCTCTTTCACCGCGCCAATACGACGGATATCCAGACGGACAGAGGCGTAAAATTTCAGGGCGTTACCACCGGTAGTCGTTTCCGGGTTACCGAACATAACGCCAATTTTCATACGGATCTGGTTGATGAAAATCAGCAATGTGTTGGACTGCTTCAGGTTACCCGCCAGCTTACGCATTGCCTGGCTCATCATACGTGCCGCAAGGCCCATATGAGAGTCACCGATCTCACCTTCGATTTCAGCCTTCGGCGTCAGTGCTGCAACGGAGTCAACCACGATAACGTCGACTGCGCCAGAACGCGCCAGCGCGTCGCAGATTTCCAGAGCTTGTTCACCCGTATCCGGCTGAGAACACAGCAGGTTATCGATATCAACGCCAAGCTTACGCGCATAGACAGGATCCAACGCGTGTTCTGCATCGATGAATGCACAGGTTTTACCTTCGCGCTGTGCAGCAGCAATAACTTGCAGCGTCAGCGTTGTTTTACCGGAGGATTCAGGCCCATAAATTTCGACGATGCGTCCCATCGGCAAACCGCCCGCACCCAATGCGATATCCAGAGAAAGCGAACCGGTGGAGATGGTTTCCACGTCCATGGAACGGTCTTCACCCAGGCGCATGATGGAGCCTTTACCGAATTGCTTTTCGATCTGACCCAGCGCTGCCGCCAACGCTTTCTGTTTGTTTTCGTCGATAGCCATTAATTACTCCTGTCATGCCGCTTTCGGATTAAACCGTGAAACGTGAAAGATAATGTTCTGTTGAGGCAATTATACTGTATGCTCATACAGTATCAAGTATTTTGTAGAAATTGTTGCCACAGGGTTTGTAACGCATACGCGGTCGCCTGACGACGTACCGACTCACGGTCGCCGCTGAAGCATTCTCGCCGGGTAATCCCCTCACCGCTGACGCTGGCAAAGGCAAACCACACCGTACCCACGGGTTTGTCTTCACTACCGCCATCGGGTCCTGCGATACCGCTAATTGAGACGGCGAAGTCTGCACGGGCGGCTTTTAGCGCGCCAATCGCCATTTCAACGACCACCGGTTCACTCACCGCCCCATGCTGCGCCAGCGTTTCTTCGCGCACGCCGATCATCTGCGCTTTGGCTTGGTTGCTGTAAGTGACAAACCCGCGCTCAAACCAGGCTGAGCTACCGGCAATATCGGTAATGGCTTTTGCCACCCAACCGCCGGTGCAGGATTCCGCTGTTGTCACCGTTGCTCCGCGTGCTTTTAACGCCAGCCCCACCTGCTCACTTAACTGCATCAGTTCACTGTCGGTCATTTCAGCCTCTGTCAGTTAAAAAAATATGCCGGACAAGATAGCACTTTCACAATCAAGATGGGGATGAGGAGAACGTTTTACGAGGGGGATTCCAAAAATTGATCCGTTACCTAAATAAGACCTGCCGGGTAGCGATGCCAGCGCATCTTATCCGGCCTACAAGCGAAATCTTCCTGTAGGCCGGTAACACGCGATTACTGCACGCGAGCCAGCGCTACCGCCTGCCCCAACTGCCAAACCGCCATCGCGTAATGCGTGCTGTGGTTATAGCGGGTGATGGTGTAGAAGTTCGGCAGTCCATACCAGTACTGGTAGCCGGTGCCAACATCCAGACGCAGCAGGCTAGCCTGCTGATGATTCCCCAACGACTGCTGCGGTGTCAGGCCAGCAGCGGCAAGCTGAGAAATGCTGTATTGGGTTTTAAAGCCATTCGCAAGACCCGGTGCCTGTCCATTTGCAGGTACTGCCACGGTATCGCCTTTCACCCAGCCGTGCCCTTTGAAATAGTTTGCCACACTGCCGATAGCATCGACGGGGTCCCACAGGTTAATGTGCCCATCACCATTGAAATCAACGGCATATTGTTTATAGGAGGATGGCATAAACTGGCCGTAACCCATCGCACCAGCAAAGGAACCTTTTAGATCGAGCGGATCATCACTTTCATCTCGCGCCATCAGCAGGAAGGTTTCCAGCTCGCCAGAGAAATATTCCGCACGGCGCGGATAGTTGAAGGAAAGCGTCGCCAGCGCATCCAGAATACGCGTTTTGCCCATCACGCGGCCCCAGCGCGTTTCAACGCCGATAATGCCGACGATAATTTCTGGTGGTACTCCGTATACCTGCCACGCGCGGTTCAGCGCATCTTCATATTGATTCCAGAACGCCACACCATTTTGCACGTTGTCCGGGGTGATGAACTGCTTGCGATAGCGCAGCCATGCGCCATTAGGTCCGGCTGGCGGCTGCGTTGTGGGTGCCTGGCGGTCCATCAGACGCAATACTGAGTCCAGCCGCTTAGCCTGCGACAGGATTTCCTGCAATTGCTGACGGTCAAAACCATGCTTATTCACCATTTTCTCGATGAACTGCTGTGCATTCGGATTATTGGCGAAATCACCGCTTGTTTGCATGACGTTGTGCTGTGGCTCAAGCAGGAAGCCGCCGGATGGCGCACCCGTAGTCGTTTGAGTCTCTGAAGGTTTGGGTTTGCTGCTACAGGCAGCGAGCAGTACGAAAAGGGGGAGTAACGCTACATAACGACGCTTGAACATGAGACATCCATTAAACAAATTCAGCCTGGGGGAAGTATGGTAAAGCATCCTCCGTCATACAAGGAAGCGGTAGTCGCTCTCCTTCACAGAATTTACATCCCCTTTCATCTCCGACCCGCACATTTGCGAGCACTCACGCAATAACTTTCAAATTAAAATATTTATCTTTCATTTTGAGATCAAAATAACACTTTTAAACCTTTCGATCTGATTAAAATTAATTACCGTTTGGCAAGGTAACTAAAATCCCTACAGGAGAGAATAATGATCGACACCATCACACTCGGTGCTGAGTGGTTTATCGGGCTGTTCCAGAAAGGCGGAGAAGTGTTTACCGGCATGGTGACCGGTATTCTTCCACTGCTAATTAGCCTGCTGGTCATCATGAATGCGCTGATTAACTTTATTGGCCAGCAGCGTATTGAACGTTTTGCCCAGCGTTGTGCCGGGAACCCATTGTCCCGCTATCTGCTGCTGCCGTGCATCGGCACATTCGTTTTTTGTAACCCCATGACCCTGAGCCTGGGCCGTTTTATGCCAGAGAAATATAAGCCCAGCTATTACGCAGCAGCGTCCTATAGCTGCCACTCAATGAACGGCTTGTTCCCACACATTAACCCCGGAGAGTTGTTTGTCTATCTGGGGATCGCCAGCGGCTTGACGACGCTGGGCCTCCCGCTTGGCCCGCTCGCCATAAGCTATTTACTGGTCGGTCTGGTCACCAACTTCTTCCGTGGCTGGGTGACCGATTTCACTACCGCCATTTTTGAGAAAAAAATGGGCATTCAACTTGAGCAGAAAGTGCATCTGGCGGGAGCAACATCATGACACGTATTCGTATTGAAAAAGGCACAGGCGGCTGGGGTGGCCCACTCGAACTGGACGCCATTTCAGGAAAGAAAATTGTCTATATCACTGCCGGGACACGCCCTGCAATTGTCGACAAACTGGCCAGTTTGACCGGCTGGCAGGCCGTTGATGGCTTCAAAGAAGGTGAACCACCCGAGAATGAAATCGGTGTTGCAATCATCGACTGCGGCGGCACGTTGCGCTGCGGGATCTATCCGAAACGTCGTATACCGACGGTAAATATTCACGCGACCGGGAAATCCGGCCCACTGGCACAATACATTGTTGAAGATATCTATGTCTCTGGCGTGAAAGAAGAAAATATCACCGTTGTCGGTGAAACATCTGCTACGCCGCAGCCTGCAAGCAGCACTATTGGTCGCGATTACGACACCAGCAAAAAGATTACCGAACAAAGTGATGGCCTGCTGGCAAAAGTCGGTATGGGCATGGGTTCCGCCGTTGCGGTGCTGTTCCAGTCCGGACGCGACACGATTGATACCGTGCTGAAAACCATTCTGCCGTTTATGGCGTTCGTCTCGGCACTGATTGGCATCATCATGGCTTCCGGTTTAGGTGACTGGATAGCCCATGGTCTTGCGCCGCTGGCCAGCCATCCTCTGGGATTGGTGACCCTGGCACTAATTTGCTCATTCCCATTGCTATCGCCTTTCCTCGGCCCTGGCGCGGTAATTGCACAAGTTATCGGCGTACTGATCGGTGTACAGATTGGTCTGGGAAATATCCCGCCACATCTGGCACTACCTGCCCTGTTTGCCATTAACGCCCAGGCAGCGTGCGATTTTATCCCGGTAGGCCTGTCGCTGGCCGAAGCCCGTCAGGACACCGTGCGCGTCGGTGTGCCATCTGTTCTGGTAAGCCGCTTCCTCACCGGTGCACCTACCGTTCTCATCGCCTGGTTTGTTTCCGGCTTTATTTACCAATAAGAGGCACTCAGAAATGACCGTGATTTATCAGACCACCATCACCCGTATCGGCCAAAGCGCAGCAGATGCACTTTGCGACCAGATGCTGATTACCTTTCGTGAAGGCGCCCCTGCGGATATCGAAGAGTTTTGCTTCATTCATTGCCATGGCGTGCTGAACGGTTCTCTGCAAGCTGGTATCCGTTTCGAACTGGGCCAGCATCACTACCCGGTTACGGCTGTCGGCAGCGTGGCAGAACAAAACTTACGTGAACTCGGACATATCACTCTGCGCTTCGACGGACTAAGCGAAGCGGAATTTCCCGGCACCGTGCACATAGCGGGGCCCGTACCGGACGATATCGCACCGGGCTGTATTTTGAAGTTTGTTGCTTAAGATTGAAGGAGAAAAAAATGAATCAGGTAGCCGTTGTCATTGGTGGAGGCCAGACCCTGGGAGCATTCCTTTGCCGTGGGCTTGCGACAGAAGGATACCGCGTTGCGGTCGTCGATATTCAAAGCGATAAAGCGGCGAATGTGGCACAGGAAATTAACGCCGAGTTCGGTGAAGGTACCGCTTACGGTTTTGGTGCAGATGCCACCAGCGAACAGAGCGTGCTGGCGCTGTCTCGCGGAGTCGATGAAATATTCGGTCGTGTTGACCTACTGGTTTACAGCGCGGGCATTGCCAAAGCAGCATTTATCAGCGACTTTCAGTTGGGGGATTTCGACCGTTCACTTCAGGTGAATCTGGTCGGCTATTTCCTCTGTGCACGTGAATTCTCGCGCCTGATGATCCGTGATGGCGTGCAGGGCCGCATTATCCAAATCAACTCCAAATCGGGGAAAGTGGGTAGCAAGCATAACTCGGGTTACAGCGCGGCGAAATTTGGCGGCGTGGGCTTAACGCAATCGCTGGCACTGGACCTGGCGGAATACGGCATTACCGTGCACTCATTGATGCTGGGTAACCTGCTGAAATCCCCAATGTTCCAGTCATTGTTACCGCAATATGCCACTAAACTTGGCCTCAAGCCGGACCAAGTGGAGCAGTACTACATTGATAAAGTGCCACTCAAGCGCGGCTGCGATTATCAGGACGTACTGAATATGCTGCTGTTTTACGCCAGTCCAAAAGCCTCTTACTGCACCGGGCAGTCCATCAACGTGACCGGCGGTCAGGTGATGTTTTAAGAGACATGATTGCCCGGTGGCGCTGCGCTTACCGGGCCTACACGCAGTAGGCCGGATAAGGCGCAGCCGCCATCCGGCAAAATCAAAGGAGCACATTATGGTTTCCGCACTGATTACCGTCGCCGCCATTGCGTGGTGTCTGCAACTCGCATTGGGAGGCTGGCAAATATCCCGTTTTAATCGGGCTTTCGATAAGCTCTGCCAGCGGGGTCGGGTCGGCGTGGGTCGCTCCGGTGGGCGTTTTAAACCCCGTGTTGTGGTCGCTATCGCACTGGATGAGCAACAGCGGGTTGCTGATACGTTATTTATGAAAGGTCTTACCGTTTTTGCAAGACCTGGCAAAATTGCCACAATTATGGGCAAACATCTTGATGAATTACAGCCTGATGTGATCTTTCCCCATGATCCGCTTTCGCAGAATGCACTATCATTGGCGCTTAAACTGAAACATGGGTAATTTCGTTGTGAATGCTAATAGCTTGCGAAATTATCATTTTGCAACTTATTAAGTCAGGGTAATCACGCCTATGAAACCTCGTCAGCGTCAGGCTGCCATACTGGAGCACTTGCAAAAGCAGGGAAAATGCTCGGTTGAAGAACTGGCCCACTACTTTGACACCACCGGTACGACCATTCGTAAGGATCTGGTCACTCTGGAAAATGCCGGAACCGTCATTCGCACCTATGGCGGCGTAGTATTGAATAAAGACGAATCTGACCCGCCAATCGATCACAAGACGCTGATCAACACGCATAAAAAAGAGCAAATTGCCGAAGCCGCCGTTCGCTTTATTCACGATGGCGACTCCATTATTCTGGATGCAGGCAGTACGGTGCTGCAGATGGTGCCGATGCTCAGCCGCTTTAGCAACATCACCGTCATGACCAACAGCCTGCACATTGTTAATGCGCTTTCGGAGCTGGACAACGAGCAAACCATCCTGATGCCCGGCGGGACATTCCGTAAAAAATCTGCGTCATTTCACGGACAGCTGGCAGAAAATGCCTTTGAGCAGTTCAGCTTTGATAAACTCTTCATGGGCACCGACGGCATCGATCTCAATGCCGGCGTAACCACATTTAATGAGGTGTTTAGCGTCAGTAAAGCGATGTGCAATGCCGCTCGCGAAGTCATTCTGATGGCTGACTCGTCAAAATTTGGGCGCAAAAGTCCCAATGTTGTGTGCAGTCTGGAAAGCGTCGACAAATTGATTACCGATGCGGGTATTAACCCTGCGTTTCGTCAGGCGCTGGAAGCAAAAGGGATTGAAGTGATTATAACCGGAGAGACCAATGAGTGATGCACTACTGAACGCGGGCCGTCAGACGTTAATGCTGGAATTACAGGAAGCCAGTCGACTGCCAGAGCGACTGGGCGATGATTTTGTTCGGGCTGCCAATACTATCATCCACTGTGAAGGCAAAGTGATTGTTTCCGGGATTGGCAAGTCAGGCCATATTGGCAAAAAAATCGCGGCAACCCTCGCCAGTACCGGCACGCCCGCCTTTTTTGTGCATCCGGCAGAAGCGCTGCACGGCGACTTAGGAATGATTGAAAGTCGCGATGTCATGCTGTTTATCTCCTACTCTGGCGGGGCTAAGGAGCTGGATCTCATCATTCCACGCCTGGAAGACAAATCCGTCACCCTGCTGGCAATGACCGGAAAACCAACTTCGCCACTGGGCCTGGCAGCCAAAGCGGTGTTGGATATTTCAGTAGAGCGTGAAGCCTGCCCGATGCGCCTGGCGCCAACCTCCAGCACCGTCAACACGCTGATGATGGGCGATGCGCTGGCGATAGCCGTGATGCAGGCTCGTGGGTTTAACGAAGAAGATTTTGCCCGTTCCCATCCGGCCGGTGCGCTGGGCGCACGTCTGTTAAATAAAGTGCATCACCTGATGCGCCGTGACGATGCTGTACCACAGGTAACGCTCACTACCAGCGTCATGGATGCCATGCTGGAACTGAGTCGTACAGGTCTGGGTCTGGTAGCGGTCTGCGACGATCAATCGCTGGTGAAAGGTGTCTTTACCGACGGCGACCTGCGCCGCTGGCTGGTTGGCGGTGGCGCACTTACGACTCAGGTAAGCGAAGCGATGACCCATAATGGCGTCACGCTGCAGGCGCAGAGCCGAGCGATTGATGCCAAAGAAGTTCTGATGAAGCGCAAAATCACCGCGGCGCCGGTGGTGGATGAAAACGGTAAACTCACCGGCGCTATCAACCTGCAGGATTTCTATCAGGCAGGGATTATTTAATCCTTAAGTCCAAGACGCTTCGCCAGCCGGTGCAGGTTGGCGACGTCTGTTTCCAGCGCCCGCGCACTTGCCGCCCAACTGTGATTATTCTGCGCCAGTGCCCGGCGAATCATCTCCCGTTGGAAAGATTCTGTTGCCTCACGCAGGTTATGATGCAGCGGAACCTCGGGAAGAACCTCCGGCGGCGGGACGGAACTGTCATCCTGTAAAGCAAAATGCTGCGCTTCCAGAACCACTTCATCCCCTGCCCTTGTCGCCCTTGCCAGCACCACCGCCCGGTGAATGGCATGTTCCAGTTCACGCACGTTTCCCGGCCAGCCGTAGTTCAACAAATGGCTACGCGCACCGCCACTTAACACCACGCGGGAAAGTCCCAGTCGCAGCCGACATTGCTCGCAAAAATATCCCGCCAGCAAAACAACGTCCTCACCGCGTTCGCGCAGTGGTGGCACAGAAAGAGGAAAGACGCTCAGGCGATGAAACAAATCCGCGCGGAAATTCCCGGCCAGCACCTCTTCACGCAAATCGCGGTTGGTTGCTGCCAGCACGCGTACGTCAACGCGCAGACTGCGATCGTCCCCCACGCGCTGAATATCCCCGTACTGCAATACGCGCAGCAACTTGGCCTGTAGCGCCAGCGACAATTCACCTATCTCATCCAGAAACAGCGTACCGTTGTCCGCCATTTCAAATTTCCCGCTACGGTTGCTGATAGCCCCGGTAAACGCCCCTTTGACGTGACCAAACAGCTCGCTTTCTGCCACGCTTTCCGGCAACGCTGCGCAGTTCAGATACACCAGTGGATTTACCGCACGCGGCGAACCTTCGTGGATGGCCTTCGCCACCAGCTCTTTCCCGGTTCCCGTCTCACCGCTGATCAAAACATTGAGATCGGAGCCCGCAACAATCTCGATCTCTTTTTTCAGTTGCATCATATTGGGCGACAGGCCAATCATTTGCGTTTCTTTCACCTGCTCGAAGGCCGTTGACGAGCCTGGCAGCATGTTCTGGCTTTCCAGTTGCTCAATCAGCAGCGCATTACTGAGCGCGCCCGCCGCCAGCGCAGCAATCAGCCTAAGCTCTTCATCACTGAACACATCGAACTGATCGGGTTCCATGCCATCCAGCGTGAGCGCCCCGATCAGACTTTGTCCGGCAAACAGCGGCAATCCGATACAGGCATGCACCTTCAGGCTCTCCTGACCGGGGATCAACCCATCATAAGGATCGGGCAAATCGCTGTCGGCGGGGAAACGCACCACATCCCCGGCTCGGGCAATCGCCTCCAGTCGCGGGTGCCCCTCCAGCGTAAAGCGCCTGCCGAGAACATCCTGCGTCAGTCCATCGATCGCCAGCGGAATAAATTGTCGGGATTCATAGCGCAACAATGCCGACGCATCGCACTCCAGCACCTGACGTAACGTCGTGATCAGGCGTTGAAAACGGTCCTGATGCCCAATACCGCTTTGTAATTCAATGGCGATGCCCGCCAGCACGTCTACAGAAAAGCTCATGACCACCTCATTGTCATTTTGACAATCCATATTGTCATATTGACAATGAAATGAATAGTCATTTTGACTACCACTTTGTAGGCAATAAATATTAAATCGTTATAAATCAAATAAATAAAAAGTTGGCACGCAACCTGCAATAAGCAAAACATCTTTTTTAGAAAAACGCGAAATTAATTACTGAGGTTGCTATGTCTATTCTGGTTAAAAATAACATTCATTGGGTTGGCCAACGTGACTGGGAAGTTCGTGATTTCCACGGAACCGAATACAAAACGCTGCGCGGCAGCAGCTACAACAGCTATCTTATCCGTGAAGAAAAAAATGTCCTGATCGATACAGTAGACCACAAGTTTAGCCGTGAATTCGTGCAGAACCTGCGCAGTGAAATCGACCTGGCAGATATCGATTACATCATCATTAACCATGCGGAAGAAGACCACGCCGGGGCGCTGACCGAGCTGATGTCCTGCATCCCGGATACCCCGATTTACTGCACAGCCAACGCCATTGACTCCATCAACGGTCACCACCATCACCCGGAATGGAACTTTAACGTGGTGAAAACCGGTGACTCGCTGGACATTGGTAACGGCAAACAGCTGATCTTCGTGGAAACACCGATGCTGCACTGGCCGGACAGCATGATGACCTACATGACCGGTGATGCGGTACTGTTCAGTAACGACGCCTTTGGCCAGCACTATTGTGATGAACGCTTATTCAACGACGAAGTGGATCAGACGGAGTTATTCGAACAGTGTCAGCGCTACTACGCCAATATCCTGACCCCGTTCAGCCGCCTGGTCACACCGAAAATCACGGAGATCCTCGGCTTCAACTTGCCGGTCGACATGATTGCCACTTCCCACGGTGTGGTATGGCGCGACAACCCAACACAAATCGTAGAGATGTACCTGAAATGGGCGGCGGATTACCAGGAAGACCGCATCACCATTTTCTACGACACCATGTCGAACAACACCCGCATGATGGCCGATGCGATTGCCCAGGGCATCAACGAAGTGGACCCGAACGTCGCGGTGAAAATCTTCAACGTTGCCCGCAGCGATAAAAACGAAGTACTGACTAACGTCTTCCGCTCTAAAGGCGTGCTGGTAGGGACTTCGACCATGAATAACGTGATGATGCCGAAAATCGCGGGTCTGGTGGAAGAAATGACCGGCCTGCGTTTTCGTAACAAACGCGCCAGCGCCTTCGGTTCACATGGCTGGAGTGGCGGTGCGGTAGACCGTTTGTCCACTCGCCTGCAGGATGCAGGTTTTGAAATGTCACTGAGCCTGAAAGCAAAATGGCGTCCTGATCTGGATGCGCTGGAACTGTGCCGCCAGCACGGTCGAGAAATTGCACGTCAGTGGGCACTTGCTCCGCTGCCGGAAACCCAGGTGAAAGCCGTCGCCCAGGAAGAAGCCTGCGCCTGTGCCGCTGCGGCTGCCGCGGACCTCGGCCCGAGCATGCAGTGCAGCGTTTGCCAGTGGATCTACGATCCAGCAAAAGGTGAGCCGCTGCAGGATGTCGCACCGGGTACACCATGGAGCGACGTGCCGGACAACTTCCTGTGCCCGGAATGTTCATTAGGTAAAGACGTCTTCGACGTACTGGCAACGGAGGCAAAATGAGCCGCGGAATTGTCATTATTGGTTCGGGCTTTGCCGCCCGCCAGTTAGTCAAAAATATCCGTAAACAGGATGCAACGGTTCCGTTGACCCTGATTGCCGCTGACAGCATGGATGAGTACAACAAGCCCGATCTCAGCCACGTGATCAGTCAGGCACAGCGCGCAGACGACCTCACCCGCCAGTCGGCGGGGGAGTTTGCCGAACAGTTTAACTTACGCCTGTTTCCGCATACCTGGGTTACTAATATCGACGCGGATGCTCACGTGGTGAAAAGCCAGGAGCAGCAGTGGGAGTACGACAAACTGGTACTGGCAACGGGCGCATCGGCTTTTGTGCCGCCGGTTACCGGGCGTGAGTTAATGCTCACTTTGAACAGCCAACAAGAGTATCGCGCCTGTGAAACACAGCTGCGTGATGCCCAGCGGGTACTGATTGTCGGTGGCGGTCTGATTGGCAGTGAACTGGCGATGGATTTCTGTCGTGCCGGCAAAGCGGTGACGCTTATCGATAACGCCGCCAGCATTCTGGCCTCGTTAATGCCGCCGGAAGTCAGCAGCCGTTTGCAGCATCGTCTGACCGATATGGGTGTGCATCTGCTGTTGAAATCACAACTGCAGGGTCTGGAGAAAACCAGCACCGGTATCCGCGCCACGCTCGATCGTCATCGTAGTGTCGACGTTGATGCGGTAATCGCCGCAACCGGTCTGCGCCCGGAAACCGCACTGGCGCGCCGCGCCGGATTAGCCATCAATCGGGGGGTTTGCGTCGACAGCTACCTGCAAACCAGTCATCCGGACATTTACGCGCTCGGCGACTGCGCGGAAATTAACGGTCAGGTACTGCCGTTCCTGCAGCCGATTCAGTTAAGCGCCATGTATCTGGCGAAAAACCTGCTCGGTGGTAGCGCGCCATTGAAACTGCCCGCCATGCTGGTAAAAGTCAAAACGCCGGAACTGCCGTTACACCTGGCAGGGGAAACCCAGCGTCGCGATCTGAACTGGCATATTGCCGCCGAAGCGCAAGGGATGGTCGCCCGAGGGATGAACGACGAAGGTCAATTGTGTGCCTTCGTCGTCAGTGAAGACCGGATGAAAGAAGCCTTCGCGCTGCTGAAAACGTTGCCCGTGTAAATCTGTGATGCCGGATGGCGGCTACGCCTTATCCGACCTACAACCTTATCCAGCAACGCGGCTACTGATTTATTAACCTCACGCACATGGATGTGCGTTGCCACTTGTCGGTATGCCCCGACATGTTTTTCTTGCCCCGCCAGTCCCGGGGCTTTTTTTATTTTTGCCCCAACGCTCGCGCGGCGGCAATCACACCCTGTCCCAATGACAATCCACCGTCGCCCGCCGGTAAACGCTGCGGGAACAATAACGTAAAATCGGCCAGGTAAAATGCCAGTCGGGTTGACAATAAACGGTTATGCATTACACCACCGCTGAATACTAACGTCTTAATCCTGCGCGCTTCAGCTTGTTCCCGCATCAGAGTGGCAAACCCACGCGCCAGCGCATCATGAAACGCCCACGCTCTTTCTGTCGATTTGGCCTGCCAGTTCAGCCATTGGTGCCAAAAAGCCGCTAAGTCCAGATGATTACCATCAAGCGGCACCGTGACAGGATGATCAACGCCAGCACATTGCGATGCCATCGACTCCAGGGCACAGGCCGCTTCGCCCTCGTAACTCAGCGATTCCGGCGCGCACTGGAGTGCGGCTGCAACGGCATCAAACAACCGTCCGCACGATGAGGCCTGCGGAGTATTGATTCCTCGCTCGATGGCGCGAGCCAAAACTGGCCAGTTTTGCTGTTGCAGCGCTGACGTTTCCGGGTAACGCTGCCAGTCAGGAACAAAACGCAGGCACTGCGCCAACAGATTGCGCCACGGCTGTTTTGCCGCCAGATCGCCGCCGGCCAGTGCCACGGCAGGTAAGCCACCGAGGTGTTCGCATTCACGATAATTGACCCGCAAACACTCGCCGCCCCACAGCACCCCGTTTTCGCCCATGCCAATGCCGTCCAGCGTCAGGGCAATCACATCGCCACCGTCCAGCGGCCAGCCGTGCTCGGCCAGGCACGCAGCAGCATGGGCATGATGATGCAGCACCGTTTCAGTCGGCAGATTCATCTCGCTGGCCCACTGACTGGAAACATAACCAGGGTGCGCGTCATGGACGATACGCTGCGGCGTAAAGTCATAAATATTCTGGATCAGGCGCAACGCGTCACGCCACTGATGTTGAATACCATCGTCGCTAAGATCGCCCAAATGCTGGCTGATAACCGCCTGCTCACCACGCACCAGACAGAAAGTATTTTTTAAATCTGCGCCTAAACACAACATCGGCGGCACATCGCGAAAGCCCTGCGGTAGCGCAACCGCATCCGGCACGTAGCCCCGGGAGCGGCGTAGCATTTCCCCGCTTTGACGTACCACGGAGTCATCCATACGCTGCACAATTTCACGGTTGTGTAGCAGGACCCCATCTGCAATCTCACGCAAATCATCCAGAGCTTGCGCATTGGTAATGGCCGGTGGCCTGCCGCTGAGATTGCCGGAGGTCATCACCAGTGGGCAGTTCAGTGCCTGTAACAGCAGGTGCTGTAATGGATTAGCAGGTAGCATTACCCCCACTTCCGTCAGCCCGGGCGCAATCTCCTCACTGAGCGCAACCACATCGTGTTTATTCACCAACACGATCGGCGCGGCGGGGGTTGTCAGCAGACGACGAGCGGCCTCTGGCAATCCGTTATCATCGGGCAACATCACCGCCAGAGGCTTAGCCGGACGGTGTTTGCGCTGCCTGAGTCGGGCCACGGCGTTATCATTTCGCGCATCGCACACCAGATGAAACCCACCAATGCCTTTCACCGCCACAATACCACCCGCTTTCAGCTGTACCACCGCCGCCTGCAGTGCGTCTTCTTTTTCAGCCCGCACGTCAGTACTGATCCATTCCAGATGCGGGCCGCATGCCGGGCAAGCAACGGGCTGGGCGTGGAAGCGACGGTCATACGGATCGCGATACTCTTTGTCGCACTGCGGACAGAGCGGGAAAGACGCCATGACGGTCAACGGACGGTCATACGGCATCGCGCGGATAATCGTAAAACGTGGGCCACAGTGGGTGCAGTTGATAAAGGGATAGCGATAGCGACGTTCGCCGGGCGTGTTCATTTCAACAAGGCATTCAGGACAGGTCGCGGCATCGGGGACAATTTGCGTATTCATCGTTCCGCCCGCGCTCTGTCGAATCGAGAAATCAGCAGGCTGCTTCGTCCAGGCGAATGGCTCACTTTCGACGCTATCGATACGTGCCAGCGGTGGGCAGTGCTGATGCAACTGGGTAATAAACGCCGCGGGATCTTCCAGCAATCGCACAACCACACCATCACCGTCGTTACACACGTCGCCGTGTAGGTTCAGGCGCTGCGCCAGTTGCCAGACAAAGGGGCGAAATCCGACGCCCTGAACCTTGCCGCGAATACGCAGTTGTACGCCGGAGTGGTGGTTTATTGTCATGATGAATTCCCGCGGTATTGTATCCCTGAAATGTCCGTTTGCCGGATGGCGGCTTCGCCTTATCCGGCCTACATGACGCCCTTGTAGGCCTGATAAGCTGCGCGCCATCAGGCACGTATTTTACGCGGATTTTCAGATATCAGAACAGCAAAGATGCGGTAGAGTCCAGCGCGGCACGGCGACGTTTTTCGGCGCTCAGTTGCTCGAGTTTATTGCGATCCACATAAATCAGCGCGTGAGTTGGGCACACTTCCATGCAGGCAGGTCCCGCTTCGCGGTGGTGGCACAGGTCGCATTTATTGGCTTCGGCTTTTTCTGCACGGACATTTAGACCCGCACCGCTGTTACGCACAACCGGACGTACAACCACTTCCATCGCACCGTAAGGGCAAGCCACAACGCAGGTTTTACAACCAATGCAGCGTTCCTGCATCACGTGGACAAAGCCTTTATCACGGCTGATTGCACCATTCGGACAGACGTTAGCGCACGGCGCATCTTCACACTGACGACACAGCGTCGCCGTGGAAACATTAACACCTTTGATCACGTGAATGCGGGGTAAAAAGGTTTCAGGGGTCAGCGATGCGCAGTCCTGGTTATCCTGATGGGATACCACGCAGGCCACTTCACAGGTACGGCAACCAATGCATTTATTGGCGTCTGCAATGATGAAACGGTTCATCAAATTCTCCAGCAATGACAGATTATCTGCCGAAACATACACAAATCGTGCCAGAATTTAATTAACTGTTATTTAAGGATTTTTATTTTATGCTGGTGCTGTATGGGGTGTCATCGTCACTAGTGACGATGACTAATGACGGCGGTCAACGTGAAACTGACGGAGCAATGGCGTCGCGATCAATCAACTCGCCGGTGAAACTTTTTGGCGACGCAAATCGCCCATGAAATCTACCCGCAAAATACTTTCATTTCATTAATTGCATTCTCAATGTGGAATCCCCCTTCCAGTTTCAGGTTTGCCCCCATACTTTTTTACTGGCATTTTATTCAGTAGTTTTTCGTCTTAACCATTCAGCACAAGGAAGCGTTCATGTCGGATAAAAATGGCAACACAACCGGGGTAATCACCAAGCCCGTACGCCGTTTAACTGTGGGGTATGTCAGGAAACGCCATGAAGATCGCAAGACAGGTTTCACGCTACGCATCAGCCGACACGCCTCGTTAACGCTGAATGGCGACTGGCTGGAACAGGCCGGGTTTCCTACCGGTACGGCAGTGAAGGTGTCAGTGATGCAGGGAAGATTAATTATTGAACAAGCAACGGAATAGCAGAGGGTACGAGAAGTAAAACAGGCCGGACGCACAATGCATCCGGCACTGGCACAGTTTAGTCTTCCGGGGCTTCTAACTCAGAGAATCCACCGTGGCCTTTCCACCCGGCTAATCGCTGATACACGGTTTCAACCGCCTCTTTGATTGGCTGTGTCATAGGGTAGTAAAAGCCGACGATATCCGGCTGAATACCGAGGAAAATCACCTCACCAACATCATCTTTCAGCTGATCGACCAGGTAGTTCAGCGGCATGTTGTGCGTGGTCATCATGAACATTTCGGCAATATCATCAGGATCGATAATACGGATCTCGCCGGGGTTTAACCCCATATCGGTGGCATCTACAATCAACAGACGCTCAGGGCGCAGTTCACGGATCGCGACAATATCGTTTTCCGGCGCGCTGCCGCCATCAATGACAACCCAGTTGCCCTGAGGATTTTCGGCACACATTTCCGCCAACAGCGGACCCGCGCCGTCATCGCCCATCATGCTGTTACCCACACATAATAAAACGTCAGTCACGGTGTCTCCTCACCATCAGATAGATAGCGCTTTCCTGGTGAATGTCATGAAGCATACTCAGCATCAGCTTGCTCCATTCCTGTTGCTGCGGCGTCTGCACGGCGCGTGCATCGTCAAACGCGCGCGCCAGCATTTGCACATGGTTAAAATCGATGACGATTTCACCGTACTTCGGCACACCTTCCATTTTACGTCGGGCTTCGCTGCCTTCGGCTAGTGTGGCAATCCACGCCAGATACTCATCCCATGGACAGGTTAACGCCGCCTCCAGGCAATCGATGACCCCCAGGTGGTGACCAATCGCCAGGCTGTAATAGACAACCTGCTGCGCCTCGGCGGGCGTTGCATCGTTCTCATCAATAAACTTACGGCTCAGTTGACTGAACACCACCGTTTCACTCATCGGATACGCGCCTCTTCGACTACATGGTTAAGATGGGTGACGATTTCGGTCAGACGCGGATCGTTTTCCGTCTCCAGCCAGCGCGCCACCTGCTGCTCACCCTGACCTAACTGCGTCATATAGTCATCAGCAATCTGGCGGCCATAGCGATAACCTGCCAGACGACGCGCTTCGCGATCCACCTTCACGCGCAGCGGTTGAACCATATCCGGATGCAGAATTTCAGCAGGTTGTTCGTCCAGTTCGCCCGGCGCACGTGCATGAATTTTCTGTTCCAGCAGACCCAGCGCCATCGCAAAACCGTACAGCGTTGCCGCTGGCGTCGGAGGACAGCCCGGAATATACACATCCACCGGTACAATTTTGTCGGTGCCACCCCATACGCAGTATAAGTCGTGGAAAATACCACCGCTGTTACCGCAGGCGCCGTAAGAGATACAAATTTTTGGATCCGGCGCAGACTGCCAGGCACGCAGTGCCGGAGAGCGCATCGCACGGGTTACCGCGCCAGTAAACAGCAGAATATCCGCATGACGCGGTGACGGTACTACTTTGATACCAAAGCGTTCGGCATCAAACAGCGGAGAGAGCGTGGCGAAAATTTCTATTTCGCAGCCGTTGCAGCCGCCGCAGTCCACACGATAAACATACGCTGAACGCTTGATGCTTTTCAGCAGCGATGCTTTCATGCTGGCAATGGATTCATCCACCGTCATCGGTACCGGAATACCGTTGGCGTCACGTGGGCCTAATAAATTGCTCATCAGCTGGCCTCTTTCATATGGCGAGTCAGTTCAATACGGTCAGACGGCACCAGACATTTCTGGCGCTTACAATCCGGGCAGGTCTCAAAGCTTTCGCGGTGGTTTTCCGCACGGCTGTCACCGTTGTGCTTGAGCAGCGCAATGGCGTAATCAATCTCTTTTTGTACCGCAAACGGGCGGTTACAGACGCGGCAATTACACAGCGAAAAGCGAGACTGCTGCAGGAAATCTTCTTTCTTCCACACCGCCAGCTCATATTCCTGCGACAGCTTGATCGCCGCCGTCGGGCAAACTTCTTCGCAGCGGGCGCAGAAGATGCAACGACCGAGGTTGAACTGCCACGCCAACTCATTGGTGGCCAAATCGGTTTCAACCGTCAGCGCATTGGACGGACAGGCATTAACGCAGGCTGCGCAGCCAACGCACTGCTGCGGATTGTGTTCCGGCTTACCACGGAAGTTTTTATCGACCGCAATCGGCTCCAGTGGATACGACGACGTCGGCGCCCCAGTTTTGATGACTTTTTTGATAAAGGTAAACATGGCGATTCCTTATTTCAGCGGCGAGTTTTTACGCTCGATGCTGTAGCGCTCAAGTTCTTTGTACGGTACGACTTTGCTCTTCTTCTTACGCACATCGACCACGGTCATACGGTCAGTACAGGAATAGCAAGGATCGAGGCTACCGATAATCAGCGGAGCATCGGAAACGGTGTTACCACGCAGCATGTAACGCAGCGTCGGCCAGTTAGCATAAGTGGCTGCACGGCAGCGCCAGCGGTACAGTTTCTGGTTGTCGCCAGTCATGCTCCAGTGGATATCATCCCCACGTGGCGCTTCGGCAAAGCCCAGCGCGAAGCGGTGAGGAATATAGGTAAAGCCTTCCACCGCCAGCGGGCCGCCTGGCAGGTTATCCAAACCAAAGTCGATCATGTTCAGTGCGGTATAGACTTCATTGATACGGACTTTCAGACGAGAAATGACGTCACAACCTTGCTCGCTGTGGACTTCCATCGGCAGCAGACCGTAGCCTACGAACGGGTGGTCTGCGCGGGTATCACGCGCGTGACCGCTGGCGCGAACCATTGGGCCAACGTTACTGAAGTCACGGGCAATTTCCGGGTCCAGACGACCAATGCCAACGGTACGCTGTTCCATGTTCGGCGTGCTGAGCAGCATGTCGACCAGTTCCTGAACATCACGACGCATTTGCTGCGCCAGTTGACGGGTCTGGATCATGTCTTCTTTCAGCAGGTCACGACGGATCCCGCCTATCAGGTTCAGACCGTACGTTTTACGCGCCCCGGTGAGAATTTCCGCCATTTTCATGGACGTTTCACGTACACGGAAGAATTGCATGAAGCCCGAATCGAAGCCGGTAAAGTGACAGGCAAGACCGAGGTTCAGCAGGTGCGAGTGCAGACGTTCAACTTCCAGCAGAATGGCGCGGATCATCTGTGCACGTTCCGGCACCACGATGCCCATCGCATTCTCAACGGACGTGGTATACGCAGTACTGTGGGCAAAACCACAGATGCCGCAAACACGGTCCGACAGGAATGTCACTTCGTTATAACCCATACGGGTTTCCGCCAGTTTCTCCATGCCGCGGTGGACATAGAACAGACGGTAATCGGCGTCGATAATGTTCTCGCCGTCAACAAACAGGCGGAAGTGACCGGGTTCATCGGAGGTGACGTGCAACGGGCCAATCGGCACCACGTTATTTTTCTTGTCGCCCAGTTCGTTGATGAACTCGTAGGTTTCAGCATCGGTAGTCGGCGCCGGGCGCTGACGATAATCCATGCTGTCTTTACGCAGCGGATAGAGTTCGTCCGGCCAGTCATCCGGTAACACCAGACGGCGCTCATCCGGTAAACCAACCGGGATCAAACCGTACATGTCGCGCACTTCACGCTCGCCCCAGACCGCTGCTGGAACGCGCGGCGTGACGGACGGGAACTCCAGTTTATTGGCATCAACTTCAACGCGGACGGTTATCCAGCACTTGGTACCCTGCTCCATCGACATCACGTAGTAAACGGCGTAATGACCGCACAACTGGCGTTCGTCGTTACCAAACAGTACGGACAACCAACCGCCCTGTTTGTAGTACAGGAACTCCACCACTTCCGGCAGATAGTTCACTTTGACGGTAATTGTCAGCTGATCTTTGGTCTGCCAGGCTTCATCCAACACCACACCCGGAAAGGCCTGGTGCAGTGCGGCGAGATAGTGTTGACCTAATTTTTCTTCAGACATGCTCAAACTCTCTTAAATCACGCCACCAGCAAGGAGACGAACGCTAAAAACGCAAACCCAAAACCGGCCCAGGTCACGCGTGAAGTGGCGCAAAAACGCAGACGCGCCATGCTGTTTTCGAACAGGGCGATGACCAGCACGCCGAGGACCAACTTGACGATGGCAATCACCAGCGCCAGCAGCAACCCACCCGCGGTGAAGGTTTCCATCTGTCCCCACGGCAGGAATACGCCGACGAACATTTGCAGAACCACCAACTGTTTGAGGCTAATGCCCCATTTCAGCACCGCAAAACCGCTGCCGCTGTATTCGGTCAGTGGACCTTCCTGCAGTTCCTGTTCTGCTTCCGCCAGGTCAAACGGCAGTTTGCCCATTTCGATAAAGGTGGCGAAGGCACAGGCGCACAGCGCCAGAATCAGCGGGATACTGCGCGCCGCAGGCCAGTGATAAACGGTATCGGCGATATTGCTGATATGCGTTGAGCCTGCAACCTGCGCCGCGACCCACAGACCCAGCAGCAGGATAGGTTCAACCAGTACGCCGAGCATCGCTTCACGGCTGGCGCCGATTGCGGTGAACGGGCTACCGGTATCCAGACCGGCGATAGAAAAGAAGAAACGGGCAATCGCGAACAGGTAGATTAAGGTTATCAAATCACCCAGCTGCGGCAGCGGAGAACCCACGGTCACCACCGGCAGCGCGGTGGCGATAGTCAGCATCACGCCCACCATCACAAACGGCGTCAGGCGGAAAACCCAGCTGGAATCCGCAGGCGCAATGCTCTGGCGGCCCAGCAGTTTGATAATGTCGCGGTATTCCTGCAACACGCCTGGACCGCGACGGTTGTGCAAACGCGCACGCGCCACGCGGGTAATACCGGACAGCAGCGGCGCAACGGCAAACAGCACCAGCGCCTGAATTAACGGATACAAAACACTCATTCTCAGGCTCCTCGTGAAACCACAATCACCACCAGCACCGCCAGCTCAATCAGCGCCAGGCGACGGAACAGCACGGGTGCAGCTGCATTCTGCCAGCCCGGAACCAGTGATACCGGGTTCAGCCATTTACGCAGTTTGAGTACCGGGGCAAAGGCTTCTTTCACCGGCATGGCAAAGCCATGTGCGGTAATGACCATTGACTGCTCGTGATCGTAACCACACACCCATGCCGCACCACGTGAACGCGACGGCAGACGGTTGCCTTTGAAAATAGCCATGATGATGAACGGCAGCAGCGGACACGCAATCAGCAGCAGCGTGATCATTGGCTGAGAAACGGTGGTGTTCGCGGTTTCCAGCGGCAGCGGAACAGCAGAGGAAATCATCGGCAGCAGCCACGGTGCAGCCACACCGCCAATCACGCAGCAGATAGCCAGCGCAACCACGCTCACGCCCATCAGGATTGGCGCGCAGCAGGCGTTTTCAGCTTCCTTCGTGCGCGGTGCGCCAAGGAACGTAACGCCATAGACTTTCGCCATACACATCACCGCCAGTGCGCCGGTAATCGCCAGCCCGACCGCCAGCAACGGCCCTAACAAACTGCCGACAAAAGCGCCACTGTTGCCGAGCTTAAAGAAGGATTGATAGATAACCCACTCACCGGCAAAACCGTTCAGCGGCGGCAGTGCTGCCATCGCCATCAGACCAACCAGCATCGCCAGAGAAATCACCGGCATGCGTTTACCGATCCCGCCCAGTTTTTCGATATCACGATGACCGGTACGGAACCAGATGCTGCCCGCGCCCAGGAACAGGACGCTTTTGAACAAACTGTGGTTAACCAGATGATACAGACCGCCGGTCAGACCCAGCGCAATCAGTGCCGGTTGATTGAGGGAAATCCCGGTCACGCCAGCACCCAGCCCCAGCAGAATAATGCCGATGTTTTCCAGCGTGTGGTACGCCAGCAGACGCTGGATGTTATGTTCCATCAGCGCATACAACCCACCGACAAACGCGGTGATCATGCCTAACACCAGCAGCGTAACGCCCCACCACAGCGGCGCGTTACCGCCCAGCAGCGACAGGGAGAGAATGCCCAGCAAACCGACTTTCATAACCACGGTAGAGAACAATGCCGCCGCCGGCGCGCTGGCGTTAGCATGTGCCTGAGGCACCCAACCGTGCAGCGGGATAATCCCTGCCAACAAGCCAAAGCCCGCCACGCCCAGCAGCCAGATATCGGAGCCGAGCGGCAGCTCCTGGGTACGCAGGTCAAGCAGACGCAGCTCCAGGGTGCCGTAGCGTTGCCACACCAGATAACACGCGAGCGCCAGCAGCAGCGTACCGATACGCCCCAGCGCAAACCACAGCTTGCCTTCTTTGCTGCAGCCAGTCAGGAACACCGCGCACAGCGCCATGATTTCTGCCATCACCACCAGCGTACCGAGGTTGCTGGCAACCACTGCGCACACTGCCGCGGCCATCAGCAGATTCACCAGCAGGCCGTTAGCCTTCACCTGCGGATGACGATGCCAGTCAATGTTGTACAGGCTGACAAACAGGCCGCACAGGCCCAGCGTAATCAGCCAGATAGCATTCAGCGGCGTCACTTGCAGACTGTGACCGATAAACGGCATCACGCCAGTCACCGCCAGCGCATTGGTCAGAACGGTAAAACCGGCGGCTGCGGTACACAGGCTGCCTACCGCACCGCCAACCCCAGCAATCCAGCCGCTCAGCGATTTATGAAACGAAAACAGAAATGCCAAAACCGCAGCCGCCGTAAACCAGGCCACGCCGCTGTTAATCAGTGAAATTGCGCTCATTTTGCATCTCCACTCTGAGCCTGCTGAAACAAGGTGAGATCGCCGAAATCGGTATTGAAAGTCAGCTCACGCTTACGTTTACTGGCGCGTGCGATATCGATGTTACTCACCAGGTGCAGGGCTTTGGTCGGGCACATGCGTACGCAGGCCGGACCTTGCTCGTCAAAACTACACAGATCGCATTTCACCGCGATGGCACGAACGCCCGGTACCCAGTCCAGCAGCGTGCTCACACGCGCAGGAGCCGGCGGAGCCGGGGGCGCTTTTGGCGTATTGGCGTTCGCCGGGATGTGCAGCGGACGGCTGCCGGAAAACTCAATCGCGCCGAACGGACAGGCGATCCCGCACAATTTGCAGCTGACGCACAGACTTTCATTCAGCTGTACGGCGCCATCGACACGGTTAATGGCATTAACCGGGCAAACTGTGGCACAAGGCGCATCTTCACACTGGTGGCAAAGCTGCGGTGCAGATTCTTTTTCATTTAACATCACTTTCAGGCGCGGCATTGACTGCAGGCCATGCTGGCGATGTGTCTCTGAGCAGGCGGCCTCACAGGTGTGGCAGCCAATGCAAAGAGTGGAGTCAGCAATTACAAAACGATTCACCAGGCATTCCTCAGGTGATAGTCATTTTTGACGAAAACATGTCTGGCAAATGTCATTTCGACATTTTTCGACATGCCCATTCCCTAAACCGTCGTGATGCAGAGCAAACCGCATCATGACTCAAGTGGGCAACACCCGAGGCTTAAGCCGGGTTATGTCCTTCAACCAGCTGGCTTAAATTCACCGGCATATTGTTTTCAACCGCGGTGTACAAGCTGTCGTAGACACTGGCGATTTTTTCGAGATAGTGCTCCAGCACTTGCTCGCGATCGCGGTTGCTGATGCGCTCATCGATCTGCCCGTCGAGGGTCAACTCTGCCTGTGCAATCAGTTGCTTATCATCACCGTCTTTCGTTTCAACGTAGTACTCGATGGTGTGGCTGTTAAAGCCGTCCGCCAGCGTGACGTAGATAGTGAAGTGTTCAAAAAGGACAAAGCACAAATCCTTGTCCGGCGCGCAGCTCATCGCATGATGCAAACGCGCTTTTGACAGGGTGATCCCCTGAACCAGCGAGTTGCAGTAGATACGCCACTGGTCCTGTAGGCGACGATGCCGTTCAGCGATGTAATCGGCTTTTTCGCTTATTTCCCAAATAGTCATGTCAGGTTACCCGTTTAGCAGAGATGAACAGCCTTAAGCACATTTCATGCCAAAATTAATTTTGTTTGTTTTCATGCTGTTATGAATTTATGACGCGATGACGACATGTCATTTCGTCATCGTCGACATTGTCACGAACGTGAAAATTCAACCTGGCATGTTTATTGCTTTTAAAACGGCAACATCTTAGGAGGCGATATGCACGAAATAACCCTCTGCCAACGGGCACTGGAATTGATTGAACAACAGGCCACCCAACATGGCGCAAAGCGGGTAACTGGGGTCTGGCTCAAAATTGGCGCATTTTCTTGCGTAGAAACCAGCGCTCTCGCCTTTTGTTTTGATCTGGTATGCCGTGGCACCCTTGCAGAAGGTTGTAAACTCCACCTCGAAGAACAAGAAGCCGAATGTTGGTGCGAATCTTGTCAGCAATACGTCACGTTGCTGACGCAGCGCGTGCGTCGGTGTCCGCAATGCAATAGCGATATGCTGAGAATTGTGGCCGACGACGGCTTACAGATTCGAAGAATTGAAATAGGCGACGCCGAAGACTAATTCCGGTGACACCTCTGGTAGGCCGGATAAGGCAAAACTGCCATCCGGCAACAGATATACCGCAAGATAAAGATCAGGAGTGAGCGATGTGTACGACATGTGGTTGCGCTGAAGGCAACCTATATATAGAGGGTGATGAACATAACCCCCACTCGGCGTTCCGCAGCGCGCCATTTGCCCCGGCGGCTCGCCCGGCACTGAATATTACCGGTGTGAAAACCTCCAGTTTCGCACCGAGCCAGACCGCTGAAGGCGATCTGCACTATGGTCACGGTGAAGCAGGCACTCACGCGCCAGGTATGAGCCAGCGCCGCATGCTGGAAGTCGAAATAGACGTGCTGGACAAAAACAATCGTCTGGCCGAGCGCAACCGCGCCCGATTCGCTGCCCGTCAGCATCTGGTACTGAACCTTGTCTCAAGCCCAGGCTCCGGTAAAACGACGCTGCTGACCGAAACGCTGATGAAGCTGAAAGACAGTGTGCCATGTGCCGTCATTGAAGGCGACCAGCAGACGGTTAACGATGCCGCTCGTATTCGCGCCACCGGCACACCCGCAATCCAGGTCAACACCGGTAAAGGTTGCCACCTTGATGCGCAAATGATTGCCGATGCTGCGCCACGTCTGCCGCTTGATGACAATGGCATTCTGTTCATTGAGAACGTTGGTAACCTGGTCTGCCCAGCCAGCTTTGACCTCGGCGAGCGTCATAAAGTCGCCGTGCTCTCTGTTACCGAAGGCGAAGATAAGCCGCTGAAGTACCCGCACATGTTTGCTGCTGCATCACTGATGCTGCTCAACAAAGTGGATCTGCTGCCTTACCTTAATTTTGATGTTGAGAAGTGCATCGCCAGCGCCCGGGAAGTGAACCCGGACATTGAAATCATCCTGATTTCCGCCACCAGCGGCGAAGGGATGGATCAATGGCTGTCATGGCTGGAGAATCAGCGATGTGCAT
Organism: Citrobacter sp. Igbk 14; assembly: GCF_028069825.1. Lineage (NCBI taxonomy): Bacteria > Pseudomonadati > Pseudomonadota > Gammaproteobacteria > Enterobacterales > Enterobacteriaceae > Citrobacter > Citrobacter sp. Igbk 14. The sequence continues at coordinate 9,247 of NZ_JANEWM010000035.1, read as the reverse complement.
AGGTGTTCCGGGTCAAATCCGCACCATTGATGGCAACCAGGCTAAGGTCGATGTTTGCGGTATTCAGCGCGACGTCGATCTGACGCTGGTCGGGAGCTGTGATGAAAAGGGTGAGCCACGTCTGGGCCAGTGGGTACTGGTTCACGTCGGTTTCGCCATGAGCATCATTAATGAAGCAGAAGCGCGCGACACGCTCGACGCGCTGCAAAACATGTTTGACGTTGAGCCGGATGTCGGCGCGTTGCTGTATGGCGAGGAAAAATAAATGCGTTTTGTTGACGAATATCGCGCACCAGAACAGGTGATGCAGTTGATAGAGCATCTGTGCGAGCGTGCCGCTCACCTCTCCTACACCGCTGAACGCCCGCTGCGCATTATGGAAGTTTGTGGTGGTCATACCCACGCTATCTTTAAATTCGGCCTCGATCAGCTTCTGCCCGCAAATGTGGAGTTTATTCACGGTCCAGGCTGCCCGGTGTGCGTTCTGCCGATGGGCAGAATTGACAGCTGTGTCGAAATCGCCAGCCACCCGGAAGTGATTTTCTGCACCTTTGGCGACGCGATGCGCGTCCCTGGAAAACAGGGCTCACTGCTACAGGCCAAAGCACGCGGCGCGGATGTCCGTATCGTCTATTCCCCGATGGATGCACTGAAACTGGCCGAGGAAAACCCAACGCGCAAAGTGGTGTTCTTTGGCCTGGGTTTTGAAACCACCATGCCGACAACCGCCATAACTCTGCAGCAGGCCAAACAGCGCGATGTGCAGAACTTTTACTTTTTCTGCCAGCACATCACCTTGATCCCAACGCTGCGCAGCCTGCTGGAACAGCCGGACAACGGTATCGACGCCTTTTTGGCACCGGGTCACGTCAGTATGGTGATTGGCACTGACGCCTATAATTTCATTGCCTCAGATTTCCATCGCCCGCTGGTGGTCGCCGGCTTCGAGCCGCTTGATCTGCTGCAAGGCGTCGTGATGCTGATTGAGCAGAAAATAGCGGCCCAAAGCCAGGTCGAAAACCAGTATCGTCGCGTGGTACCGGATGCCGGTAACGCGTTAGCCCAGCAGGCTATCGCCGACGTGTTCAGTGTTAACGGTGACAGCGAATGGCGGGGGCTGGGCGTGATTGAATCATCCGGCGTTCACCTGACGCCTGACTATCAGCGCTTTGACGCCGAAGCACATTTCCAGCCAGCGCCGCAGCAGGTCTATGACGATCCGCGCGCACGTTGCGGGGAGGTGCTGACTGGCCGATGCAAACCGCATCAGTGCCCATTATTTGGTAAAACCTGTAACCCGGAGACCGCATTTGGTGCCCTGATGGTCTCCTCCGAAGGCGCATGTGCCGCCTGGTATCAGTATCGTCAGCAGGAGTGTGAAGCATGAACAGCGTACAACTCGCCCACGGTAGCGGCGGTCAGGCTATGCAGCAGTTGATCAACAGTCTGTTTATGGAAGCTTTTGCTAACCCGTGGCTGGCAGAACAGGAAGATCAGGCGCGCCTGGAACTGGCACAACTGGTCGCAGAAGGCGATCGTCTGGCGTTTTCAACGGACAGCTACGTTATCGACCCACTGTTCTTCCCCGGCGGCAACATTGGCAAGCTGGCAATCTGCGGTACGGCTAACGATGTCGCGGTCAGCGGCGCGATACCGCGCTACCTCTCCTGCGGTTTTATCCTCGAAGAGGGTCTGCCAATGGACACGCTGAAAACCGTCGTGAACAGCATGGCAGCAACCGCCCGTGAAGCGGGTATTGCTATCGTAACCGGCGATACCAAAGTTGTGCAGCGCGGCGCTGCGGACAAACTGTTCATCAACACCGCCGGTATGGGCGCAATTCCCGCCAATATTCACTGGGGGGCGCAAACCCTGAGCGTGGGTGATGTGCTGCTGGTGAGTGGTACACTTGGCGATCACGGTGCGACTATCCTCAACCTGCGCGAACAGTTGGGGCTTGATGGCGAACTGGTCAGCGACTGTGCGGTGTTAACGCCGCTTATCCAGACGCTACGCGATATTCCTGGCGTGAAAGCGCTGCGTGATGCCACCCGCGGCGGCGTAAATGCAGTAACACATGAATTTGCGGCCTCTTGCGGATTTGGCATTGAGCTGTCTGAAGCGGCACTGCCGGTGAAACCTGCCGTGCGTGGCGTTTGCGAACTGCTGGGTCTGGACGCACTCAACTTTGCCAACGAAGGCAAGCTGGTGATTGCCGTTGAACGTCAGGCTGCTGAAGCCGTACTCGCCGCACTCCACGCCCATCCTTTAGGACGCGATGCCGCGCTGATTGGTGAAGTGGTTGAACGTAAAGGCGTACGCCTTGCCGGACTGTACGGCGTGAAACGGACCCTCGATTTACCACACGCCGAGCCACTGCCTCGTATATGCTAGCAGCCGGTTGGCAATCTGTTCCTGGCCGGATAAACCACGTTTGGGTCGTTATCCGGCATTAACACTGTATTACTGCCTGATGGCGCTTTGCTTATCAGGCCTATGGTTTGAATACCCGACCCATCCGGCAATAATTTACGACTTATACCTATAATTCATTTACCGTTTTCGCACCGTTCTGCGGTGTTTTCCCTGGAAAAGCAATATGTCGTATACACCGATGAGTGACCTCGGACAGCAAGGCCTGTTCGATATTACTCGTACATTATTACAGCAGCCCGATCTTCAGTCTCTTAGTGAGGCGCTTTCGCAGCTGGTCAAGCGTTCAGCGCTGGCTGACTGCGCGGCTATTGTGTTATGGCAGGCACAGACGCAGCGTGCGCGTTATTTTGCGACGCGTGAAAATGGTAAACCCATCGACTATGAAGACGAAACGGTACTGGCACACGGTCCGGTACGTCGTATTCTGTCTCGCCCCGATGCGCTGCACTGTAACTATCATGAATTTTCAGAAACCTGGCCACAGTTGGCCTCTGGCGGATTGTATTCTGAATTTGGTCACTACTGTTTGCTGCCGCTGGCGGCGGACGGACGCATCTTTGGCGGCTGCGAATTTATCCGCAACGAGGATCGCCCGTGGAGTGAAAAAGAGTACAACCGGCTACAGACCTTCACCCAAATAGTCGGCGTCGTTGCGGAACAAATTCAGAGCAGGGTCAGCAACAATGTCGATTACGATTTGCTGTGTCGCGAACGTGACAACTTTCGTATCCTCGTCGCTATCACCAATGCGGTACTCTCCCGACTGGACATTGACGAGCTGGTCAGCGAAGTCGCCAAAGAGATCCACCACTATTTCGATATTGATGCCATCAGCATCGTATTACGCAGCGATCGCAAAAATAAGTTGAGTATCTACTCCACCCACTATCTGGATGAGAATCATCCAGCTCACGAACAAAGTGAAGTGGATGAAGCTGGCACGCTTTCCGAGCGGGTGTTCCGCAGCAAAGAGATGCTGCTGATTAACCTGAGCGAACGCGATACCCTTGCGCCGTATGAACGCATGCTGTTCGAAACCTGGGGTAACCAGTTACAAACGCTGTGCCTGCTGCCGCTGATGTCCGGCAATACGATGCTTGGCGTGCTCAAACTGGCGCAGTGTGAAGAAAAAGTTTTCACCACCGCCAACCTGAAACTGTTGCGCCAGATTGCCGAACGCGTAGCCATTGCGGTAGATAACGCGCTTGCCTATCAGGAGATACACCGCCTGAAAGAACGTCTGGTCGATGAAAACCTGGCGTTGACCGAGCAACTGAACAATGTGGACAGTGAGTTCGGCGAAATTATCGGTCGCAGCGAAGCCATGTACAGCGTACTCAAACAGGTCGAAATGGTGGCGCAAAGCGACAGTACCGTATTGATTCTGGGTGAGACAGGTACGGGTAAAGAGCTGATCGCCAGAGCAATTCATAATCTGAGTGGACGTAATGCCCGTCGGATGGTGAAGATGAACTGCGCAGCAATGCCTGCCGGATTGCTGGAAAGCGACCTGTTTGGTCACGAGCGCGGTGCCTTTACCGGGGCCAGCACACAGCGAATTGGGCGTTTCGAACTGGCGGATAAAAGCTCCCTGTTCCTCGACGAAGTCGGTGACATGCCGCTGGAACTCCAGCCGAAGTTACTGCGTGTACTTCAGGAGCAGGAATTTGAACGCCTGGGCAGCAACAAACTGATCCAAACCGACGTTCGGTTGATCGCCGCCACCAACCGCGATCTGAAAAAGATGGTTGCCGATCGAGAATTCCGTAACGATCTGTATTACCGGTTGAACGTTTTCCCGATCCATTTACCTCCGCTGCGCGAGCGCCCGGAAGACATCCCACTGCTGGTGAAAGCCTTCACCTTTAAAATCGCTCGCCGGATGGGGCGCAATATCGACAGTATTCCTGCCGAAGCGCTTCGTACCTTGAGCAGCATGGAGTGGCCGGGTAACGTCCGCGAACTGGAAAACGTAGTGGAACGCGCCGTTCTGCTGACCCGAGGCAACGTGCTGCAATTATCCCTACCGGATATCACCACGCAGACGCCCCCGCCTCCGGTCGCAACTGAAGTCGCACAGGATGGCGAAGATGAATACCAGTTGATTATGCGGGTACTGAAAGAGACCAATGGCGTTGTCGCCGGTCCTAAAGGTGCTGCGCAGCGACTGGGGCTAAAACGAACCACGTTGTTGTCGCGGATGAAGCGATTAGGTATTGATAAGGATGCGCTGGTTTAGCCATTGTGGCTATACTGGGTGATAACTCAACGAAAGGAGGCAGTATGGCGGTATCAGCACGTAATCAATTAACCGGTACAGTCAGTGCAGTTGCCACTGGCGCAGTGAATGATGAAGTTGAACTGACGCTGGCTGGCGGCGCAAAACTGGTCGCGATTGTGACTCATAGCAGTCAGCAGGCACTGGGTCTGGCGAAAGGAAAAGAAGCCATTGCGCTGATCAAAGCGCCGTGGGTGACGCTGGCGACTGAAGACTGCGGTCTGAAGTTCTCTGCCCGCAACCAATTTGCCGGTAGCGTTTCACAGGTAACTGAAGGCGCCGTTAACGCCACCGTACACATCAAAACTGATGCCGGTTTTGACATTGTCGCGGTCGTGACGAACGAAAGTCAGCAAGAGATGAAACTGAGCCAGGGAAGCCGGGTCATCGCGCTGATCAAAGCCTCGGCCATTCTTATTGCCACCAAAGCGTAACCGCTATCCGGTACCGGATAGTTAAATTGCCCGATGGCGCTACGCTCATCGGGCCTACGCGACGGTGCACTTGCTCTTGTAGGCCGGATAAGGCATCGCCGCCATCCGGCACAAAATAACCAGATTACTTCTTGCGCTGATATTTCTCAGGTAATTCCGGGACTGGACGCTTGTCATCAATCAGATGGCGAATGGTCAGAATCGGGTGACGCCAGAGCATTCTCGGCCCGGCCCAACGCATAATTTGCCTCATCTCTTCCCGTTTGGCTGGCTGATAGCAGTGTACCGGGCACTGTTTGCAGGCCGGTTTTTCCTCGCCAAACACGCACTTATCCAGGCGCTTTTGCGCATAAGCAAACAACGCATCGTAATGCCCCTGCTCATCTGAAGCTTCCGGACACTGGCTTTCGTACAGCGAGATCATTTTTTGGATCGTCATTTTTTCACGAGCAATACGTTTGCCGGACATGAGACCTCCACAATTAAGTTGCATAAATAATACACCTTAAAAATACGCAGCACTATTACCTGAAGGTGATACATCCTTAGCACCCTACGCAAATAAGAATTATTTTCATTTACTTATGCCATGTGCTATATAACATAGCAAAGGCTATATTCGATGATTAATTAACCACTTTATTGTGAGGGATACTATGCCGCATCTGCCTCGTCTGAAATCAGTTCTCCTTGCCAGCCTGTTGACGGCACTTACGCTGTCACCTGCCTGGGCGAAAGAAAAGTTTAAGGTCATCACGACGTTTACGATCATTGCTGATATGGCAAGCAATGTGGCAGGCGATGCGGCGGACGTCAGTTCAATTACCAAGCCCGGAGCAGAAATTCACGAATACCAGCCCACACCAGGCGACATTAAGCGGGCGCAGGGTGCGCAGTTAATTCTCTCAAATGGTCTCAATCTGGAACTCTGGTTCGCCCGCTTCTACCAACATCTGTCCGGCGTACCGGAAGTGATGGTCTCAAACGGCGTACAACCGATGGGCATCAGCGAAGGGCCATACAATGGAAAACCCAATCCACATGCCTGGATGTCAGCAGACAACGCACTGATTTACGTGGATAACATTCGCGATGCATTAATGAAATATAACCCGGAAAACGCGGCGACCTACCAGAAGAATGCCGAGCGCTATAAAGCGGAAATTAAGCAAACGCTCGCGCCGCTACAAGCTGAACTTGCCAAAATTCCTGCCGATAAACGCTGGCTGGTCACTAGCGAAGGGGCGTTCTCTTATCTGGCACGCGATAACGATCTGAAAGAACTGTACTTATGGCCGATCAACGCCGATCAACAAGGTACGCCGAAACAGGTACGCAAGGTGATCGATACCCTACGAGCGCATCAGATCCCCACGGTATTTAGCGAAAGTACCGTGTCCGACAAACCCGCGCGTCAGGTGGCCCGAGAGTCTGGCGCACATTACGGCGGCGTGCTGTACGTCGATTCACTCAGCGCTGCCGACGGCCCGGTCCCGACCTATTTGGATCTACTGCGCGTCACCACACAAACTATTGTTAACGGCATCAACAACGGCCTTGGGAGTCAACCATGAGTCAATCTGCGATTACCGTGAATCAGGTTACGGTGACGTATCGCAACGGCCACACCGCACTGCGGGATGCCACGTTTCAGGTTCCGGGCGGCTCGATTGCCGCGCTGGTTGGTGTAAATGGTTCCGGGAAATCAACACTGTTTAAGGCGTTGATGGGGTTTGTCCGGCTGGCACAGGGGGAAATCTCTATCCTGCAACAGCCGGTCAGCAAGGCGCTAAAACAGAATCTGATTGCGTATGTGCCCCAGTCTGAAGAGGTGGACTGGTCATTTCCGGTGCTGGTCGAAGATGTGGTCATGATGGGACGTTTTGGCCATATGGGCTGGCTGCGCCGGCCAAAGGCGCACGATCACGCCTGCGTGGATGCTGCTCTGGCGCGGGTCGATATGCTGGAATACCGCCATCGCCAGATTGGTGAACTTTCCGGTGGGCAGAAAAAACGCGTTTTCCTGGCAAGGGCCATTGCACAAGATGGGCAGGTCATTTTGCTGGATGAACCCTTCACCGGCGTAGATGTAAAAACCGAGGCCCGTATCATCGGTCTGCTGCGCGAATTGCGCGATGAGGGCCGAACCATGCTGGTCTCCACCCATAACCTGGGCTCGGTCACCGAGTTTTGTGATTACACGGTAATGATTAAAGGCACCGTGCTGGCAAGCGGCCCAACTGATACCACCTTTACCACTGAGAACCTTGAACAGGCATTTAGCGGCGTTCTGCGTCATGTCGCATTGAGCGGGGGTGAGCAGCATGTGATTACCGATGATGAGCGCCCGTTTATTTCGCGTCGCGCGGCACGCGAGGGGGAATAATCATGAACTGGCTGACAGAACCTTTTGGTTACCAGTACATGCTCAACGCCATGTGGGTTTCGGCGATGGTCGGCGGCCTGTGCGCGTTCCTCTCGTGCTACCTGATGCTCAAAGGCTGGTCGCTTATTGGCGATGCACTATCGCATTCCATCGTGCCCGGTGTTGCCGGGGCCTATATGTTAGGGCTTCCCTTCGCGCTGGGGGCATTTCTTTCCGGGGGACTGGCTGCGGGCAGTATGCTGTTTCTCAATCAGCGATCACGTCTGAAAGAAGATGCCATCATCGGGCTGATATTTTCCTCTTTCTTCGGTATCGGGCTGTTTATGGTGTCACTCAATCCGATGTCGGTGAACATCCAGACCATTATTCTCGGCAACGTGCTGGCGATTGCGCCGGAAGATATTTTGCAACTGGCGATCATCGGCGTTATCTCACTGACCATCCTGCTGCTGAAGTGGAAAGACCTGATGGTGGTCTTTTTCGATGAAAACCATGCACGCTCTATCGGTCTGAATCCAGGTCGGCTGAAGCTGCTATTTTTTACGCTGCTCTCCGTTTCCACCGTTGCCGCACTGCAAACCGTCGGCGCATTTCTGGTCATTTGCCTGGTGGTCACGCCTGGCGCGACCGCCTGGTTGCTGACGGATCGTTTTCCACGCCTGCTCACTATCGCAGTCGCTATCGGTAGCCTGACCAGCTTTTTTGGTGCCTGGCTAAGCTACTGGCTGGACGGTGCAACCGGAGGAATTATTGTGGTTCTGCAAACGCTGTTATTCCTGCTGGCGTTCGTGTTTGCACCCAAACACGGCCTGCTGGCAAACCGCCGCCGCGCCCGACGGGTGAACAAGGAGTCCTCATGTTCTTAACCACATTACTGGAACCCTTTCAGTTCAGCTTTATGGTCAATGCGCTGACCATCTCAGTTATCGTCGCCGTACCCTGCGCACTGCTGTCGGTCTTTTTGGTATTGAAAGGTTGGGCGCTGATGGGGGATGCCATGAGCCATGCGGTCTTTCCGGGGATTGTACTGGCCTGGATTGCAGGTATTCCGCTGGCGATTGGCGCTTTTGTCGCCGGATTGTTCTGCGCGGTCGCCACCGGGTATCTTGACGATAACAGCCGTATCAAGCGCGATACCCTGATGGGGATCGTCTTTTCCGGTATGTTTGGCGCCGGGCTGGTGCTGTATGTGTCAATCCAGTCTGAAATTCATCTGGACCATATTTTGTTCGGTGACATGCTGGGCGTTTCGCTGGGCGATATTGCGCAGACTGCGGTTATCGCTTTGGGGATAGCGCTTATCATCGGGCTCAAATGGAAAGATCTGCTACTGCATGCATTCGATCCGCACCAGGCAAAGGCCAGCGGTCTTAACACCACACTGCTGCATTATGGTCTGCTGTGTATGATCGCCCTGACTATCGTCGCGACGCTAAAGTCGGTAGGTATTATTTTGTCGATCTCCTTGTTAATTGCCCCCGGTGCGATTGCGATTTTAATGACACGCAGGTTCGCCCAGGCATTATTACTGGCTACCGCCATATCGGTTGCAACGTCATTTCTGGGTGTATACCTGTCATTTTTCATCGACAGTGCCCCCGCGCCGACGATTGTCGTTTTATTTTCCCTGCTGTTTGTCATCACCTTTATTTATTCAACGCTGCGCGATCGTCATTCAGAAAACCGGCTTCAGTCGCATGATATATAAATAAC
>NZ_JANEWM010000034.1:0-47804 GCF_028069825.1 Citrobacter sp. Igbk 14 | reverse complement strand
CAATGAATATGTTTTCTACTTATTATCATTACATTATCTCTTCGAGAAAAAGTCTCTTCCTAGTGGCTCCGGGAGTCCCAATGCAGCGACTAACCTGTCTGATGAAGCCATGTAGCCATCGATATCTGAAGCGTCTAAAGATGTTTCTAGAGCATCTGAAAATACAGCTGCAACCTTTGCATAAATGTGATCCTGTGGGGTCCTAGTAATCTTATAAGATTTTTCGTTACCCTTCATAACCCCTTGAAAAGTCATGTAACTATAATCTTGAAATCTGAATTCAATTTTCAGTGCTTTGTCTTCTAATTTTGAAATAGTGATTTCAGGTAGGCACTTTCTTACAACCTCGCGAATTTGCATCCGGTCAGTATGAGTGACATCATTCAATAGTTCCTCAGAAAACAGACTGAGAATATCTATGATCAACTCATTCAAGTCGCTTTCTGACCCCTGTAGAGACAATTTCTGTTTCAGAGAGTCCAGTTCTAACAATAGGGATTGCTCACGCTGCGAAAGCACTGTGACTTGTTCTATTAGTGCCTGAATTGGCCCTGTTGTGCTTATCGCTTGTGCCTGATGAGTTAGTTGTTTTTTTACTAATCTGAGTTCAGTCTCTTTAGATTCAATTAATGGCGTCAAATCTTCTGCTTTTGTGTTTCCTAGTAGGATACTATGCGTATACCCGTATATCAGAGCACGGGCTGTTAAATTCTCAATAATACTTCCGTTGACTGACCAGACTTTACAGGTCGATTTCTGAATTTTTCCATTTAAACAGACATAGCGGAGTCGCCCTTCTCTACTATACGCAATCATAGGGCCACCACATAGCCCACACTTCAGAACACCTAGTCCAGACAAAAGGCTGATCATCTTTTTCTGTTCGCCTTGTACAAGCTTGTTTCCGGTTCTGATGTCTTGGATACGTGCAAACTGTTCAGGCGTCACCAAAGCAGGGTAATACCCATCTAATTTGTGTTCATAACCTTCAATTGTCAGTTTCTTCACCCCCATTAATGCTGGGTTTTTTCTCATCGTCACTAAGTTAGGGACAGTCCATTTTTTTATACCTTGATCAATCCGCTTCTTTGTTGGTTTTGGGGCTGGATAAAAGTCCAAATGTGAATTCAGATATGCAGTGACACGGAAACAGCCCCAGCCCAAAAGGAACAGTTCTATTGCCTTTTGTGCTGCAATCCAGTGAACAGGATGTGGTTTAACAGCTTCATATTTTGAACCACTTGCGTCAAACCACCATGGATCGTTACTCATATTTTTTATGTTGGTGGGGTGACCTTGCTTAAAACGTGTAACAAGCGCCATAGCGGTAGCGTTGGTGCGATTCTGTTTAGTTTTAGATTCTTCGTTAGACCTACTGAACATCAACAGCGAGATCAACATATCTGTAAGGTTCTCGTTTGCTGATTCCATCGTATAAACGCGCTGATCCATACCTGTTACCACTGTCAAGCCTAGATCGAGCAAATCAAGTAATAACTTTTGTGCAGTACCCACTCCGCTTCGTGTGAGTCGGTCCAAGTTTTCAATAAAAATGGTTGAATCCTTTTCTATAACCCCATCTTTGACAGCCTGAATAAATGCACCTAAAGCACCATGTGTAATATTTTTACCTTTAAATGCGGATACCCCAGCATCTCTAATTTCTGCGTATTCCAAGCCATTCTCAGCAGCATATTTGCGTGCGGCTTCTGTCTGCCTAGCTAAAGATGTCCCCACCGTTTGTTTCTGGCTTGACCAGCGAATATAGCTGTATAATTTTTTCATATATGGTGTATCTGTCCGCCTGTTTCATTGTGGATCTCACAAGTTTACACTGTTGCATTGATTGGCATCTATTTAAATTATGGCTTGCCATTAATGCGCACTCTTAGTAACTTTTGCGCGCCAATGGAGAGATAAGGAGAAACGTATGAATATTAATCTGGCCAAACTTGAGCAAGCAGAAATGGACAAGGTTAACGTCGATCTGGCTGCGGCAGGCGTCGCATTTAAAGAGCGCTACAACATGCCTGTCGTTGCTGAAGTTGTCGAGCGTGAACAGCCTGCACATTTACGCGACTGGTTCCGTGAACGCCTGATCGCGCACCGTTTAGCTTCCGTTTCCCTCTCACGTTTACCTTACGAGCCTAAAGTAAAATAAACCTTATATTAAGTTACGATTCCTTACATGATGCCTGCTACAGTATAAGCACATTCTTAATCTATTATTTAAGGATGGTTGTAGACACTATGAAAAGGAAATCATTATGTCACACTGGAAAATTGCTGCAGCGCAGTACGAACCACTTCAAAGATCATTAAGCGAACACGTCGCCCATCATTTGCAGTTCATTCATGAAGCGGCTAAATGCCAATGCGAATTGTTGGTTTTTCCATCATTGTCCCTGTTGGGATGTGTGGACGAAGACGACGCTCTCCCAGCCCCGCCCGATGAAGAGTTATTGCAACCCCTCGCCCACGCCGCGGCCACGTATCGTATGACCATCATTGCCGGGTTGTCGGTAGAGCATCACGATCGATTTGTGAAGGGAATAGCGCTTTTCTCTCCCTGGATGAGCTCGCCGTTAATGTTTCATCAAAGCCATGGCGCCTGTATCGCCAGGCAACGAAATGCCATCAGCGTTGTCGACAGCCAGCCGGAAGGTATTGATATCGACCCGACATTTTCGCTATTCACAACCTGTCAGTCCGTCAGCGAACCAGAACTACTCTCTTCCGCTTCGCGCCTGCAAAGTTTTTCGCATAAATTCGCCATTGCGGTACTGATGGCCAATGCCCGTGGCAGCAGCGCATTGTGGGATGAATGTGGTCGGTTAATTGTACGCGCCGACAGCGGTTCATTACTGTTAACCGGTCAACGCACGCCACGGGGTTGGCAAGGTGATATCATTCCATTACGCTAGTCGTTTTTGGTCTGGAGCCCGGCATGTTGCGCATAATAGATACAGAAACCTGTGGTCTGCAGGGAGGCATTGTTGAGATTGCATCTGTCGATGTCGTTGACGGAACGATCGTTAATCCCATGAGCCATCTGGTGCGCCCTGACCGTCCCATCAGTCCACAAGCCATGGCTATCCATCACATCACTGAAGCGATGGTAGCGGATAAACCGTGGATTGAAGATGTCATCCCGCACTATTACGGCAGCGAGTGGTACGTGGCGCATAACGCCAGTTTTGATCGGCGTGTGCTGCCCGAAATGCCGGGGGAATGGATTTGCACCATGAAGCTTTCCCGTCGCCTGTGGCCGGGGATCAAATACAGCAATATGGCGCTCTATAAATCCCGCAAGCTGAGCGTCCAGACACCGTCTGGTCTACACCACCACCGCGCGCTTTATGACTGCTACATCACGGCGGCACTGCTGATCGACATTATGCAGACGTCCGGTTGGACCCCGGAGCAAATGGCCGATGTCACCGGTCGTCCTGCGTTGCTAACCACATTTACCTTCGGGAAATACCGCGGGAAACCGGTATCTGAAGTCGCTGAACGCGATCCGGGCTATTTGCGCTGGCTGTTTAATAACCTTGACAATATGAGCCCGGAATTGCGCCTAACGCTGAAACACTATCTGGATAACGCCTGAGTTGCCGCCTGATCAGGCAGTGTTCCCTGCGCGAGACCAATTAAAAAAGCGAACTCGAGGGCCACACCTTCATAGGATTTATAACGTCCGGATTTACCACCATGCCCGGAGTCCATGTCCGTACACAATAGCAACAGATGATCGTCTGTTTTCATTTCACGCAGTTTCGCCACCCACTTCGCCGGTTCCCAGTATTGCACCTGGGAATCGTGTAACCCTGTGGTAACCAACAGATGCGGATAATCCTGTGCGGTGACATTATCGTATGGGCTGTAGCTTTTCATGTAGGTGTAATATTCTTTGTCCTGCGGATTACCCCACTCTTCAAACTCACCGGTTGTCAGCGGAATTGATTCATCCAGCATGGTGGTCACCACATCGACAAATGGCACCTGGGCAATAACACCGTGAAAAAGTGTCGGACGCTCGTTGATGGCAACACCCATCAGCATCCCCCCGGCGCTTCCTCCCATCCCATAACACAATGAAGGTGATCCATAACCCAGTTTGAGCAGTGCATCACAGACGTCAAGATAGTCATTGAAGGTATTTTTCTTGCGCAGAAATTTACCATCTTCATACCATTGCTGCCCCAATTCACCACCGCCACGCACGTGGGCGATCGCGTACACAAAGCCACGATCCAATAAGCTTAAGCGGCTGCTGCTGAAATCAGCGTCCATGCTTGCGCCATATGAACCATAGCCATACACCAATAATGGATTTTTCCCTTTACGGAAATGCTGCTTGTGGTAGACCAGCGAGACAGGTACCTCTGTACCATCGCGCGCGGTTATCCACACGTGTTCACTGCGGTAATTTGCAGCGTCGAAACCGGGGACAGTGGTCTGCTTAAGTACACGGCGCTCGCCAGTATCCATATCCAGCTCGAACAGTGTGTCCGGCGTAGTCATGGAAGAATAGCCATAGCGCAGGCGCGATGTCTCCGGCTCGGGATTATAAGCCAGCCAGGTCACATAGGCGGGATCGTCAAAGGCAATCCCTATTACTTCGCGCGTTTTGCGATTGATCTGCCGCAGGCTGGTTAATCCCTGTTGTCGTTCTTCCACCACCAGCCAGTCGGTGAACAGCGTAAAGCCCTCCAGCATGACACTGTCACGCGCAGGGATTAGCGTCTCCCAGGCGTGTTCGTCTCGTACTCGGGTACGGTACAGACCGAAGTTTTTACCCTGACGGTTTGAGCGCAGATAAAACGCGTGCTGATAATGATCGAGACTGTATTCATGGTCTTTCCGACGCGCCAAAAAGACCAGTGGCTCGGCATCAGCCAGTTCTGCATCAATGAGCAAAACCTCACTGGTGGTTGCACTCGCAATATGAATAACAACATAGTGCTGTGAGGTGGTTTTATGCAGGCTGACATAAAACATATCATCAGCCTCTTCATACACCAGCTCATCATCAGTGGATGGTGAACCGACAGTATGCCGCCAGACCTGATACGGCAGCAATGTGGTTTCATGCTTGCGGACATAATAGAAAGTCTGCGAGTCGTTGGCCCAGACTAATTCCGGCTCGACGTTTTCAAGTACCTCCGGGTACCAGTTACCCGTTTGTAAGTTGCGAAAGCGCACGCCATATTGCCGGCGGGAAAGGTAATCCTCCGCCAGCGCCATAATGGTATTATCCGGTGATATTGCCAGACCACCTAATGTATAGAATTCGCTATGGGCTGCGCGCTGGTTCCCATCCAGCAAGGTATCCCATTCATCCCACTCTTCACTGAGAGCAGACTGACGCTGATAAATGGCATATTCACACCCCGGTTCATAGAGATGGCGATAGCGGTACCCATTTTTCACATACGGTGCGGACACATCCTGAGGGGGAATACGGTCGATAATCTCTTTCAGAACACGATCCTGCAAAGCTTGCTGCGAAGCCATCACCTGGCGGCCATACGCATTTTCTTGTTGCAGGTAATTCAATACTTCTGGCTGCGAGCGGGTGTCATCTCGCAGCCAGTAATAATTATCAACACGAGTATCGCCATGCTGCGTCATGGCGTAGGGGATACGAGGAGCTTTAGGTAGCATGTCATTGTTCTTTTGCTTAAACATTCTATAAGGGTGGCAAAAGTCAGCAATGATGCAAGCGAAACATGCTCCTGCGCAGTAACTATTTAACCCGGCAGAGCCTGTTTTTGTTGCTTAAGATCTTGCTCAATCCCTTCGCGAACATCCTGCGGAATCTTCAACGCATCACCCAACGCATTCAGATAACTGCGCTCCATAAAGTGGTCGATATCAATTGCCGCACAGCTCAGGAAGTAAATTTCCAGTGCCTCTTCTTCATTACGGACCCCCTGAGCCAGACGCTGCGGGTCGAGTGGTTGTTCAATCGCACGCTCAATCAGAACACGCCCCTGCTCTTCGACACCTGCTTCACGGAGTTGATGTTCAATGGCCGCACGCTCTTTAGCATCGATATGCCCATCGCTTTTCGCCGCAAAAACCAGCGCCAGGATCAGACGCTCAGTTCGCTCATCCAGCGGTGAGCTCTGTGCACCAAATTGTGGTTCCCCCTGATGCGCCGCACGAACCTTATCTTTGTACTTGTTCCATAACACCGTGCCGGCCACTGCGCCCCCACCGACCAGCAGCGCACTGGTTCCGTATTTACTGAGTAATTTACGTGAGGATTTGTTAGCAACCAGTAATCCTGCCAGACCGCCTAGCGCGCCAGGCACCAGCAGTTTGCTAAGCCCTTGTTCACCAGAAGATGTCGCAGATGATGCTTTTTGCCCAAGAAGAGATTGTAGTTGATTCAGCCAGTTAGCCATTTTGCCCCTCAAGTACAGACGAATAATCATCAAAGCGTACCCGAGGGGATGTCAGGAAGTGTTCAGGTCATCAAAAGATGTGCAAATTCAGCTACTGACGCACCTGATACTCTGCTGTGCCAGCTTTGCAATCAAGCTTTACCTGATATTGAATGTCGCTGCTTTTGCCGCGCACGGTCAGGGGGACTGTCCACTGCCCATCTTTACCGACAATATCCTGCGGATTGGCCCACGCTACCGGGTCAAGCTGACCAAGTTTCTTTTGATCGTCGGCCCAGCGCACAATGCGATTCTGCAGATAATCACGTTTTACGCTGGCCGCGATACCATCAGCATCCAGGCCTTCACAGTTTGGAAACTTAACTGACTTACTTTCCGTATTCGCCGCAAATACTGATACGCTGGCAGATAATAACAACAGGCTCAACAGCGCTCTTTTTTTATACATTCTTTTCTCCTTATCTCCCCTTCGTCCTTCAGGCCGCAGACCCGCGGTGTGAAGGCTGTCAGAGATTGCACAATGATTCAGGGAAAAGCATGGTACAAAATATCAGGAGCGCAAGTCGCTTCAGGCCGCCTGGGTATCATCCTCAGCGTCGCTGTCGACCACCTGTGGAGAAGGCAGCTTGCCGTTTTTCAGGATGGCGCTTAGCACCTCTTTTTGCTCAGCAAGCCACAGAGAAAGCGCTTCACGCTGCTCATCTTCCAGCGCTACCGGTGATTGTTCCAGCCATGTGTCGAGCAGATCGGCTGTATCGAGCATCTTGTCATACGCATCGGCTTCCTTTTTGCTGGTAAACGACATTTTTTCCTCACCTTCCCGAATGACTACGTATTTAACTTCAACCGCCATTTTTGCAGCCTCTTAAATTACCTGTATTTATATACAGCATATTCTTTTTCATCCCTGAAATCAACCTGGTAATAAAGACAGACGCAAACGTTTTCGTATATACTGCGCCTAGTTGAAACAGGGGATTAATTTATGACGTTATTAGGCACAGCACTGCGTCCTGCAGCAACGCGTGTGATGTTATTAGGTTCAGGTGAACTGGGTAAAGAAGTGGCGATTGAATGCCAACGCCTGGGTGTGGAAGTCATTGCCGTGGATCGTTACCCCGACGCACCAGCGATGCACGTTGCTCATCGTTCCTACGTCATCAACATGTTGGATGGCGAGGCATTGCGCCAGGTAGTCGAGCATGAAAAACCACATTTTATCGTGCCAGAAATTGAAGCCATCGCCACAGATATGCTGGTAAAACTGGAGCAGGAAGGCCTGAACATAGTGCCTTGTGCACGTGCGACTCAACTGACCATGAACCGGGAAGGCATCCGTCGCCTCGCCGCCGACGAGTTATCTTTACCAACATCATCTTTCCGCTTCGCCGACAGTGAAATGCGTTTTCGCGAGGCCGTAGAAGAAATCGGTTATCCCTGCATCGTAAAACCGGTAATGAGTTCTTCTGGTAAAGGACAGAGCTTTATCCGCTCCGCCGAACAGCTAACCGAAGCCTGGAACTATGCCCAACAGGGTGGGCGGGCTGGCGCCGGGCGTGTCATCGTCGAAGGCGTGGTGAATTTCGATTTTGAAATCACACTGCTTACCGTCAGCGCCATTGATGGCGTGCACTTTTGTGCGCCGGTGGGGCATCGTCAGGAAGACGGCGATTATCGCGAATCCTGGCAGCCACAGCAGATGAGCGAACTGGCATTAGCGCGGGCGCAGGAGATTGCCCGGAAAGTGGTACTGGCATTGGGCGGCCACGGATTATTTGGTGTGGAGCTGTTTGTCTGCGGTGACGACGTCATTTTCAGCGAAGTATCCCCTCGCCCGCACGACACGGGTATGGTGACGCTGATTTCTCAGGATCTGTCCGAGTTTGCCCTGCACGTGCGTGCATTCCTTGGTCTTCCCGTTGGTGAAATCCGTCAATACGGACCTTCTGCTTCCGCCGTTATTCTGCCGCAACTTACCAGCCAGAATGTGACGTTTGATAACGTACAGTCTGCCGTGGGCGCTGGCCTGCAAGTACGATTCTTTGGTAAGCCGGAGATCGACGGGAGTCGTCGTTTAGGGGTGGTACTGGCTACAGCGCAGACCATTGAAGACGCGGTTGAACGTGCGAAAGACGCCGCCGCACTGGTGAAAGTTACCGGATAAAAACCAGCCCCGTAGGCCGGATAAGGCATTGATGCCGCATCCGGCAAAGCCCGATGTCGGCGCTGACGCGCCTTATCGGGCCTACGGTATACGCATTAACGGCTTACTGCTTCGCGCCTTCTACTGCTTCACGCGCCAGTTTAGTAATGCGATCGTAATCACCCGCTTCCAGCGCATCCGCCGGAACCAGCCAGGAACCGCCAATGCACAGCACGCTTTTCAGGGCCAGGTAATCACGGTAGTTCGCCGGGGAGATACCGCCAGTCGGGCAGAAACGAACCTGAGAGAACGGACCCGCGATTGCCTGCAGTGCTTTCGTACCGCCGTTCGCTTCAGCCGGGAAGAATTTGAACTCTTTCAAGCCGTAGTCCATACCCAGCATCAGTTCAGAAACGGTGCTGATACCAGGGATCAGCGGAATCGTCCCTTCGGTTGCTGCTTTCAGCAGCGGCTCGGTCAGACCCGGGCTAATCGCAAACTGAGCACCAGCCGCAGTAACTTCAGCCAGTTGCTGAGGATTCAGCACAGTACCCGCACCGACGATAGCATCCGGTACTTCTTTCGCGATTGCACGAATAGCATCCATCGCACATGCGGTACGTAACGTCACTTCCAGAACGCGCACGCCCCCTGCAACTAACGCTTTTGCCATCGGCACAGCGTGTTCCAGTTTGTTAACCACGATAACCGGTACAACCGGGCCAGTGGTCAGGATTGCTTCTGCACTTGTCTTCCAGTTTTTCATCAGAGTTTTCTCTCGCCTGATTACAAATTAAGTCTTAAAAAGTGATACAGGTTGCGCCCTGCTCCGCACCGGACAGCTTTTCACGCAACGCGCTGAACATTTCACGTCCGGTCCCTATGCGCGATGCACTGAGGTCTGGAATGTGAGGCTGACGTGAAGCAAGTTCTTCTTCATCAACCAGCAGCGTCAATTCACCTGTCTGTCCATTCACTCGAATGATGTCGCCATCACGCACTTTCGCCAGCAGCCCGCCATCGTAGGCTTCTGGGGTTACATGGATTGCTGAAGGCACTTTACCTGAAGCACCTGAAAGTCGTCCATCAGTAACTAACGCAATTTTGAAACAACGGTCCAATAATACACCAAGTGGAGGCATGAGTTTATGTAATTCTGGCATTCCGTTTGCTTTTGGTCCCTGATGGCGCACAACGACCACACAATCCCGGTCAAGCAGACCCGCATCAAATGCCGGTAACACATCATGTTGACTTTCGAAGACCACGGCAGGCGCTTCAATTACTTGATTTTCAACTGGAACAGCTGAGGTTTTCATCACCGCACGCCCCAGATTGCCACTCAGTACTTTAGTGCCGCCATGATGGGAGAATGGCTGGTCAAAGGCGGCAATCACATTGCTGTCCAGCGATTTTTCCGCGCCTTCGCGCCAGTCCAGTTCACCGTTATTCAGCCACGGCTCCAGGGTATAACGCGATAAACCGAATCCGGCAACGGTATTCACATCTTCATGCAACAGACCCGCGTTCAGCAGTTCACGCATTAATACAGGTACACCGCCAGCAGCCTGGAAATGGTTAATGTCTGCTGGGCCATTCGGGTACAAACGCGCCATCAGCGGCACGATATCGGACAGGTCGGAGAAGTCATCCCAGTTAATCAGAATACCGGCCGCACGCGCCATAGCCACAAGGTGCATCGTATGGTTGGTTGAACCGCCGGTCGCCAGCAGCGCGACAATACCGTTCACTACCACTTTTTCATCGATCATTTTACCGATCGGCATCCACTCGTTACCGTTCCCGGTCAGACGTGTTACCTGACGGGCCGCCGCTGCGGTCAATGCTTCACGCAGTGGTGCATCCGGGTGCACAAAAGAAGAGCCTGGCAACTGCATGCCCATAAACTCCACGACCATCTGGTTGGTGTTTGCGGTGCCGTAAAACGTACAGGTACCCGGTGCATGATAAGACGCAGCCTCGGATTCGAGCAGTGCCATACGATCTACTTTGCCTTCGGCATACAGTTGACGAATACGCACTTTCTCTTTGTTCGCCAGACCACTCGCCATCGGGCCTGAAGGGATGAAGATTGAAGGCAGATGACCGAAGGAAAGCGCCGCCATGACCAGGCCCGGGACAATCTTGTCACATACGCCAAGGAACAGCGCACCATCGAACATATTGTGTGAGAGCCCCACGGCCGCCGACATCGCAATGACTTCACGACTTAGCAGAGAAAGCTCCATGCCGTCCTGACCCTGGGTCACTCCGTCGCACATCGCAGGTACGCCACCAGCAACCTGGCCCACCGCATTGGCTTCATGTAGTGCTTTACGAATGATGGCCGGATAGTGTTCATACGGCTGGTGTGCGGAAAGCATGTCGTTATAGGAGGTAATGATCGCGATATTGTTACGCAACATGCTTTTTAGCGAGGCTTTATCCTCTGGCTGACAGGCGGCAAAACCATGCGCCAGATTACCGCATGCCAGTTGTGAACGATGGACGGTAGTCGTTTTAGCCTGTTCGATTCGAGCGAGGTAGGCGGAACGCGTGTCCCGGGAACGTTCGACGATACGTTGTGTTACGCGTAACAAATTCGGATTCATAGCGGCTCCTAAAATTTATCTGTCAGAGCGGTTGGGTAAACAGTGTTACTCAGCATCACTAAATATTGCTGAATCGCTTGTTAGCCGTAGCTCAGGGGCAAAATCGTTTCAGGCAGTGTAATAAAAAAAACCTCGCGGGTGAATCCACGCGAGGTTTAAAAGTGCAAAAATTATTCTACAATCTGTGTTAGATCATGTTACCGGTAAAATAACACCTAATGGCTAGATGATATTTTACTCGAATTCATTCCAGGAACGGCCGTCACGGGTGATCATGGCCACAGACGCAACCGGTCCCCAGGTTCCTGCCTGATAAGGCTTCGGCGACTCGTTATCCATCGCCCAGGCTTCGGTAATTGAATCCACCCACTTCCAGGCTTCTTCGACCTCATCGCGACGCACAAACAGAGCCTGAATACCGCGCATGGTTTCCAACAGCAGGCGCTCATAGGCGTCGGCCAGGTGCGTTTGGTTGAAGGTTTCTGAGTAGCTCAGATCCAGCTTAGTTATTTGCAGATTATGTTTGTGGTCCAGACCCGGCACTTTGTTCAGTACCTGGATATCAACCCCTTCATCAGGCTGCAAACGAATAGTCAGCTTGTTCTGCGGCAGATCCTGCCAGGATTCTTTAAACAGATTCAGCTCAGGTGTTTTGAAGTAAACCACCACTTCAGAGCACTTGGTTGGTAAACGTTTACCGGTACGCAGGTAGAACGGTACACCCGTCCAGCGCCAGTTATCGATATCGACGCGGATCGCCACAAACGTTTCCGTGTTGCTGCTCTTATTCGCGCCCTCTTCTTCCAGGTAACCCGGTACCTTTTTACCCTGGGCAAAACCGGTGGTGTACTGACCGCGAACCGTTTTTTCACGCACGTTCGAGCGATCGATGCGACGCAGCGATTTCAGTACCTTGACTTTCTCATCGCGAATGCTGTCGGCGCTCAGATCAGCCGGAGGAGACATTGCGATCATGCAGAGGATCTGCAGCAGGTGGTTCTGGATCATATCCCGCATTTGACCTGCCTGGTCAAAATAGCCCCAGCGTCCTTCAATACCCACTTCTTCCGCCACCGTAATTTCTACGTGGTCGATAGTGCGATTATCCCAGTTATTTACAAACAAGGAGTTAGCGAAACGCAGCGCCAGCAGGTTCAGAACCGTCTCTTTACCAAGATAGTGGTCGATGCGGTAAACCTGGCATTCTTCGAAATACTCACCCACCTGGTCGTTGATTTCACGGGATGTCGCGAGCGAAGTACCCAGCGGTTTTTCCATCACGACACGCGCAGGTTTAGCATTAAGTTTTGCTTCACCCAAACCTTTGCAGATCGCGCCAAAGGTGCTTGGCGGCATTGCGAAATAGTTAATCGTGGTACGTGATTTTTGATCCAACATCTCGCCCAGACGGCTAAATGCGGCGGTGTCATTGACGTCCAGGTTACAAAAATCCAGACGGCCGCTGAGGGTTTCCCATAAACTTTCATCAATTTTTTCTTTCATGAAAGTTTCGAGCGCTTCGCGTACAACCTTGGTATAGGCAGCTTTGTCCCAATCAGCACGCCCTACTCCAATGATACGGGTATCCGGGTTAATCTGACCGGCCTTTTCCAGTTGATACAGGGAAGGCAGCAATTTCCGTCGCGCCAGGTCGCCCTTCGCGC
Source organism: Citrobacter sp. Igbk 14 (assembly GCF_028069825.1). NCBI lineage: Bacteria > Pseudomonadati > Pseudomonadota > Gammaproteobacteria > Enterobacterales > Enterobacteriaceae > Citrobacter > Citrobacter sp. Igbk 14. The sequence continues at coordinate 34,972 of NZ_JANEWM010000034.1, read as the reverse complement.
CGAAAATGACCAGGTCACATGCCTGGGCTGTTTGCGTTACCGCCATGTCATTCTCCTCAATTGAGTGCCTGGTGCTTTTGCCAGACACTGGTTGTAATTTTCTTACAATGCACTGTACTGCTTTTACGTGATTCCGTGAACCGTAAACGCTTATCCAGCCGTGCTGTTACCGAAAACAGCGGCTAAAGAGACGCCAGTTGGACTCAAAATGGATAAAAAAGTCGTTTTTTTTCGTACCCATGAAGAAGTATGAAAACCAGACTTCGATCATGTAATGAAAAAAAACAACAACTATTCTCTCCATTTTGCCCCGTTCCTTCGCTCCCAGGGGTAGTATCTATACACAAAATAATTCGCGTTGCAGGACAGCGGCAAGAGTGTGACAAACTCGTCAGGAACGAATTTTCCCTGCTGAAGGATGTCCCTCATTCCCTCCCGATGAACTTACTCAAGTAAGTGATTCAGGTGAGTTAACATAGCCAACGCCCCTGCGGTTCGAAGTATGCCGTGTATAACAAAATTATGCCCCGATTTCCCCATGTTGCTGAAATCGCTTTTGCCCATGACCCATGAGTCCACCTACATCATGAATATGCTGGAAAAAATCCAGTTAAAACTGGAACATTTGAGCAAGTCAGAACGTAAAGTTGCTGACGTTATTCTTACCTCACCAGACCAGGCAATCCATTCGAGCATTGCTGCGCTGGCGCTGGAAGCCAATGTCAGCGAACCGACCGTTAACCGTTTCTGTCGCAGCATGGATACGCGTGGCTTTCCTGATTTTAAACTGCATCTGGCGCAAAGTCTGGCAAATGGTACCCCATATGTTAATCGCAATGTGGATGAGGATGACAGCGTTGAATCCTACACGGGGAAAATCTTCGAGTCTGCAATGGCAAGCCTTGACCATGTTCGTCAGTCTCTGGATAACGTGGCGGTAAATCGTGCGGTTGATTTGCTCACTCAGGCGAAGAAAATAGCCTTTTTTGGGCTAGGTTCCTCCGCTGCGGTGGCGCATGACGCCATGAATAAATTTTTCCGTTTTAACGTTCCGGTTATCTATTCCGACGACATCGTTCTGCAACGCATGAGCTGTATGAATTGTAGTGATGATGATGTCATTGTGCTCATTTCACACACCGGAAGAACCAAAAGTCTGGTGGAACTGGCACAACTGGCAAGAGAAAACGATGCCATGGTGATTGCCCTGACATCTCCTGGTACTCCGCTGGCACGTGAAGCAACTCTGGCAATTACCCTCGATGTACCGGAAGATACTGACATTTATATGCCCATGGTCTCTCGACTTGCTCAACTTACCGTGATAGATGTGCTGGCTACAGGATTTACTTTGCGCCGTGGGGCAAAATTTAGAGATAACTTGAAGCGTGTCAAGGAAGCGCTCAAGGAATCGCGTTTTGATAAAGAATTACTCATCAAGAGTGATGACCGCTAAAAGCAATAACAATGTTCTACCCTTTTATCATCCGGGTCGTTCATTTTACCGTTTATGTTCGAGAACGGCCGGATCAATGTTCACGCAACACCTAGTTGTTTCAGTCAACGGAGTATTACATGTCCAGAAGGCTTCGCAGAACCAAAATCGTTACCACGTTAGGCCCGGCAACTGACCGCGATAACAACCTTGAAAAAATTATCGCCGCTGGGGCGAACGTTGTACGTATGAACTTTTCACACGGCTCTCCAGAAGATCACAAAATGCGGGCGGATAAAGTCCGTGAGATTGCCGCCAAACTGGGACGTCATGTAGCTATTTTGGGTGACCTGCAGGGACCTAAAATCCGCGTATCGACCTTTAAAGAAGGCAAAGTATTTCTCAATGTTGGCGACAAATTCCTGTTAGACGCCAACCTCGGTAAAGGTGAAGGCGACAAAGAAAAAGTCGGCATCGATTACAAAGGTCTGCCTGCTGACGTCGTGCCGGGCGATATCCTGCTGCTGGATGATGGTCGCGTACAGCTCAAAGTGCTGGAAGTTCAGGGTATGAAAGTTTTCACCGAAGTCACTGTCGGTGGCCCGCTCTCCAACAATAAAGGCATCAACAAACTTGGCGGTGGCCTTTCTGCTGAAGCGCTGACGGAAAAAGACAAAGCAGACATCATTACTGCAGCGCAAATCAGCGTTGACTATCTGGCGGTATCCTTCCCTCGCTGCGGCGAAGATCTGAATTATGCCCGCCGCCTGGCGCGCGACGCAGGCTGCGATGCGAAAATCGTTGCCAAGGTCGAGCGTGCTGAAGCCGTCTGCGACCAGAATGCGATGGATGACATCATCCTTGCCTCTGACGTGGTAATGGTTGCGCGTGGTGACCTGGGCGTGGAAATCGGTGACCCGGAACTGGTCGGTATTCAGAAAGCGTTGATCCGTCGCGCACGTCAACTGAACCGTGCGGTAATTACCGCAACGCAGATGATGGAGTCGATGATCACTAACCCAATGCCGACCCGTGCAGAAGTCATGGACGTGGCAAACGCTGTTCTGGATGGGACTGATGCCGTTATGCTGTCTGCAGAAACTGCCGCAGGCCAGTACCCGGCGGAAACCGTCGCAGCGATGGCTCGCGTATGTCTGGGGGCAGAGAAAATCCCGAGCATCAACGTTTCTAAACACCGTCTTGACGTACAGTTTGATAATGTAGAAGAAGCTATCGCTATGTCAGCGATGTATGCCGCGAACCATCTGAAAGGCGTTACCGCTATCATCGCCATGACCGAGTCCGGCCGTACTGCGCTGATGACATCCCGCATCAGTTCTGGCCTGCCAATTTTCGCGATGTCTCGTCATGAGCGTACGCTGAATCTGACCTCTCTGTACCGTGGCGTTACGCCGGTCCACTTTGACAGCGAAACTGACGGTGTAGTGGCTGCCAACGAAGCGGTCAATCTGCTGCGCGACAAAGGTTACCTGGTGTCAGGCGATCTGGTGATTGTGACTCAGGGTGATGTCATGAGTACCATCGGTTCCACCAACACTACACGTATTCTGACTGTAGAATAACGACGCTGCTGACTGCCTGATATTACTCGCTATTCAGGACGGGTCATCTGATACAAAAAAGCCTCTCGAACGAGAGGCTTTTTCTATTTCTTAGGATAAAGATCTTTGCGTTTATACGGTTCGATTTCGCCGGGTTTGCGGGTCTTTAGCAGTTTCAGAATCCAGGTGTATTGTTCGAGATGCGGGGTGACAAAAATCTCCACTTCTTCATTCATCCGTCTGGCAATGGTATGGTCATCGGCCGTCAGAATGTCATCCATGGGCGGGCGTACCTGAATCGTCAGACGATGCGTTTTGCCATCGTACACCGGGAACAGCGGTATTACGCGCGCATGACAAACCTTCATCAGACGACCAATTGCCGGTAACGTTGCTTTATAGGTCGCGAAGAAATCCACAAACTCGCTGTGCTCCGGGCCGTGGTCCTGATCCGGTAAGTAATATCCCCAGTATCCCTGCCGAACTGACTGAATAAAAGGTTTAATACCGTCGTTACGTGCATGTAAACGGCCGCCAAAACGTCGACGTACCGTATTCCAGACATAGTCAAATACCGGATTGCCCTGGTTATGGAACATCGCTGCCATTTTCTGGCCTTGAGATGCCATCAGCATTGCCGGAATATCAACACCCCAGCCGTGAGGGACGAGAAAAATCACCTTTTCCTCATTACGTCGCATCTCATCGATAATTTCCAGGCCCTGCCAGTCAACGCGGTGCTGGATTTTCTCCGGACCGCGCATGGCTAATTCTGCCATCATAACCATCGCCTGAGGCGCAGTCGCAAACATCTCATCAACGATGGCCTCACGCTCGGCTTCGCTGCGCTCAGGAAAACAGAGGGATAAATTGATAAGCGCTCTACGACGCGAACTTTTCCCCAGCCGTCCGGCAAGCCGTCCCAGTTTCGCCAGAATGGGATCGCGAAATGATGCTGGCGTTAATGCAATCCCTGCAATCGCTGCCACGCCAAGCCAGGCGCCCCAGTAGCGCGGGTGACAGAATGATTTATGAAACTCAGGGATATACTCAATACTCTTTTTTTTCGTTTCCATGCTCTTCCAGTATCGGGGGCCGCGAAAAAGTAAATCTGCTGATAGTGTAGCGGCGCACCGTGTCCCGTACAAAATAAAAAAGCCGGCACGCATAGCGTACCGGCTCTGTCCGTGTATTTATTAATCGAAGCGTAACTGAGGCAGAACCTCTTTCACCTGTGCCAGGTACTCGGTACGATCTGAACCGCTCAGCCCTTCCGTACGCGGCAGTTTTGCCGTCAACGGGTTCACAGCCTGCTGGTTGACCCATACTTCGTAGTGCAGGTGCGGGCCAGTAGAACGCCCAGTGTTACCTGACAGCGCAATACGATCACCTCGTTTCACTTTTTGCCCTGGTTTAACCAGCAGCTTACGCAGGTGCATGTAACGGGTGGTGTAAGTGCGACCGTGACGAACAGCAACATAGTATCCGGCCGCGCCACTGCGTTTCGCGACCACCACTTCACCATCACCGACTGACAGCACCGGCGTACCTTGCGGCATCGCAAAGTCGACACCTTTGTGCGGTGCAACCCGTCCGGTTACCGGATTCAGGCGACGTGGATTGAAGTTTGACGAAATACGGAATTGCTTCGCCGTCGGGAAACGCATAAACCCTTTAGCAAGCCCGGTCCCGTTACGGTCATAGAATTTACCGTCTTCAGCACGGATCGCGTAATAATCCTTGCCTTCAGAGCGCAAACGAACGCCCAGCAGTTGGCTTTGTTCGCGTTTACCGTCCAGCATCTCGCGAGACATCAAAACGGAGAACTCATCGCCTTTCTTCAGCTTGCGAAAGTCCATTTGCCATTGCATCGCTTTAATCACCGCGCTGATTTCAGAACTGGTCAAGCCAGCATCTCTTGCACTGGCGACGAAACTACCGCCCACCGTACCGTTGATTCGGCTGTTAACCCAGTCGCCCTGCTGCATTTCGCTGCTCATTTTGAAACCCGTTGCCGTACGATCATAAGTACGGGTTTCACGGCGGGAAACTTCCCAGGTCAGGCGCTGCAAATCACCTTCCGAAGACAGCGTCCAGGAAAGTTGCTGGCCAATTTTCAGATTACGTAGATCTTTATCAGATGCGGCAAGCTGGCTGATATCGCCCATATCAATGCCGTACTGGTTCAGAATACTGCTCAGCGTATCGCCGGTAGAGACAACATACTCGTGAACCCCGGCCTCGCCAGAGGTCTTATCATCGAGTTCGTCCTGAGGGATAGCTTCATCTTCCTGAGCGGCTTGATCGATAGGTTCGCTGGCCTCTGGCAGCAGTGAACGTATCTCGCTTTTTTCCAGCTCAATGGTTTTAACGATGGGTGCAGAGTCGGGATGGTATACATAAGGCCGCCAGACTGCGACGGCCAATGTCAGAACAGTAAGCGACCCCAACATTACACGATGGGGTCGCGGCAAATTATTAAATGCCAGAGCGACAGAGCGGGCTATCTGTTGCACGTATTCACTTCCTCATTAATCTCCTTTCAGGCAGCTCGCATACTGGTTGGCTAATTGGTTCAGAAACGCTGAATAGCTTGTTTTACCCAGTTTGATATTCGTTCCGAGGGGATCCAACGTTCCCATTCGAACGGATGTCCCTCTCGCTACGGCTTCAACGACCGCTGGCCTGAACTGTGGCTCAGCAAAAACGCAGGTTGCTTTTTGCTCAACCAACTGTGTTCTTATTTCATGTAAACGCTGCGCACCAGGTTGAATCTCAGGGTTCACGGTAAAGTGACCAAGCGGCGTTAGCCCGTAGTGTTTTTCGTAGTAGCCATAGGCGTCATGAAAAACAAAATACCCTTTCCCCTTGAGCGGTGCGAGCTCGTTACCTACCTGCTTATCGGTTGCGGCTAATTGTGCCTCAAAATCCTTCAGGTTGGCGTCAAGTTTGGCTCGACTTTGCGGCATAAGTTCCACTAATTTATCATGGATTGCAACCGCTGAGGCCCGCGCTATCTCTGGGGAAAGCCAAAGATGCATGTTGTAATCACCATGATGGTGATGCTCGTCACTTTTTTCGCCGTGAGCGTCGTTATGCCCATGATCGTCATCATCATCGTCAGCGCCTTTCATGAGTAACGGTTTCACGTCATTGAGCTGCGCAATCGTTACCTGTTTTGCGTTAGGAATATTCTTGACTGACTTTTCCATAAACGCCTCCATTTCCGGACCGATCCATACTACTAAGTCCGCGTTCTGTAAGCGTTTTACATCTGAAGGGCGCAGCGAATAATCGTGTTCGGAAGCCCCGTCAGGCAGCAGAACCTGGGTGTCTGTAACCCCATCTGCAATCGCTGAAGCAATAAAGCCCAACGGCTTAAGTGACGCCACTACAGCGGCATTTGCTGCCTGAGTTGCACTACCCCAAAGAGCAGCGGATAATGCTGCGAAAAGAAGCGTATTTTTATGTAACATAATGCGACCAATCATCGTAACGAATGTGAGAAATGTGATATTATAACATTCTATAACTTCTGCAAGACTAAAATTGATATGACGACTTTGGTTTCACTGGAAAATGTCTCGGTCTCTTATGGTCAACGCCGCGTCCTTTCTGACGTATCGCTTGAACTTCGACCCGGCAAAATTTTAACGCTTCTTGGCCCAAATGGGGCCGGAAAGTCTACGCTGGTGCGCGTTGTATTGGGGCTGGTAGCGGCTGATGAAGGGGTTATCAAGCGCAACGGGCATTTGCGAATTGGCTATGTACCGCAAAAACTCTACCTCGATACAACACTTCCGCTGACGGTGAGCCGCTTTTTGCGCTTACGTCCTGGCACAAAGAAAGCCGACATTCTCCCTGCGCTAAAGCGTGTTCAGGCCGGGCATCTGATGGATGCTCCGATGCAAAAACTGTCCGGCGGGGAAACGCAGCGTGTCTTGCTGGCCCGTGCTTTGCTTAATAAACCACAGCTCCTGGTGCTCGATGAACCGACGCAGGGAGTGGATGTGAATGGTCAGGTTGCACTGTACGATCTTATCGATCAGTTGCGACGTGAGCTGGATTGCGCCGTGCTGATGGTCTCCCATGACCTGCATCTGGTCATGGCAAAAACCGACGAAGTCCTGTGTCTGAACCACCACATTTGCTGCTCCGGCACACCAGAGGTGGTTTCAATGCACCCCGAATTCATTTCTATGTTCGGGCAACGCGGCGCTGAACAACTCGGAATTTACCGTCACAACCATAATCATCGCCACGATTTACAGGGTCGCATTGTTTTACGCCGGGGAAATGGTCACTCATGATTGAATTATTATTACCCGGCTGGTTAGCCGGGATCATGCTGGCCTGCGCTGCTGGCCCGCTTGGCTCGTTTGTGGTCTGGCGTCGGATGTCTTATTTTGGCGATACGCTGGCGCACGCATCTCTGCTGGGCGTTGCGTTTGGTCTGCTGCTGGATGTAAACCCCTTTTATGCTGTTATCGTCGTCACCCTGTTGCTGGCCGCAGGCCTGGTATGGCTGGAGAAGCGCCCGCACCTCGCGATTGATACCCTGCTCGGTATTATGGCGCACAGCGCGCTGTCATTAGGCCTGGTGGTTGTCAGCCTGATGTCGAACATTCGTGTGGACCTGATGGCCTATCTGTTTGGCGATCTGCTCGCCGTCACCCCAGAAGATCTGGTGGCCATTGCCATTGGTGTCGTGGTTGTACTGGCTATTCTGTTCTGGCAGTGGCGTAACCTGCTGTCGATGACTATCAGCCCGGATCTGGCTTTTGTTGATGGCGTGAAGCTGCAACGTGTCAAGCTATTGCTGATGCTGGTCACAGCACTCACTATTGGTGTGGCGATGAAATTCGTCGGGGCACTGATTATCACCTCACTGCTGATTATTCCTGCGGCTACCGCACGCCGTTTTGCGCGTACGCCAGAGCAGATGGCAGGCGTTGCCGTAGGTGTAGGGATGATAGCGGTTACAGGCGGGCTGACCTTCTCAGCGTTTTATGACACACCGGCGGGGCCATCCGTGGTGCTTTGCGCTGCGCTGCTGTTTATCTTTAGTATGATGAAGAAGCAAGCGAGCTGAGCATGTGTTGCCCGGTGGCGCTGCGCTTACCGGGCCTACAAAATCGCCAGGCCTGATTAGCGTAGCGCCATCAGGCATTATTGGGGCTTAAGTCATTTCCGGCGGTGTAATGCCAAAGTGGTTCCATGCCCGCACCGTTGCCATGCGCCCACGTGGGGTACGTTGTAGAAAGCCTTGCTGAATCAAATACGGTTCCAGCACGTCCTCAATGGTTTCACGTTCTTCGCCGATTGCCGCCGCCAGGTTATCCAACCCGACCGGACCACCAAAGAATTTATCGATCACCGCCAGCAGCAGCTTGCGGTCCATATAATCGAAGCCTTCAGCATCGACATTGAGCATATCCAGTGCCTGGGCCGCGATATCCGCCGAGATGGTGCCGTCATGCTTCACTTCGGCGAAATCACGCACACGACGCAGTAAACGGTTAGCAATACGCGGCGTACCGCGTGCCCGGCGTGCAACCTCCAGCGCCCCTTCGTCACTCATCTCCAGCCCCATAAAGCGGGCACTGCGTCCAACAATGTGCTGAAGATCAGCGACCTGATAGAACTCCAGGCGCTGCACAATGCCAAAGCGATCACGCAGTGGAGACGTTAACGAACCCGCACGCGTTGTGGCGCCAATCAGGGTAAACGGCGGCAGATCGATTTTAATTGAACGTGCTGCCGGGCCTTCGCCAATCATGATATCCAGCTGATAGTCTTCCATTGCCGGATACAACACCTCTTCCACTACCGGTGACAAGCGATGGATTTCATCAATAAACAGCACATCATGGGGTTCGAGATTGGTGAGCATGGCCGCCAGATCGCCTGCTTTTTCCAGCACCGGACCGGACGTAGTACGCAGGTTGACGCCCATTTCATTGGCAACAATATTGGCAAGCGTGGTTTTACCCAGACCCGGAGGTCCAAAAATCAGCAGGTGATCGAGGGCATCACCGCGCAGCTTCGCCGCCTGGATAAAAATTTCCATCTGCGAACGTACCTGAGGCTGGCCGATATACTCTTCCAGCAATCTGGGGCGAATCGCACGATCCACCAGGTCTTCAGGGGTATTGCTGGCAGCCGAAATCAGGCGATCTGCTTCAATCATCCTTTACCTCACAATGCCGCGCGAAGGGCTTCGCGAATCAGGGTTTCACTGCTGGCATCAGGGCGAGCAATTTTGCTTACCATGCGGCTGGCTTCTTGTGGTTTATAGCCTAACGCTACCAGCGCAGCAACCGCTTCCTGCTCGGCATCATCGCTTACCGGACCGGCAGGTGATGTCAGCACCAGATCGGCAGCCGGTGTAAAGAGATCGCCATGCAGTCCTTTAAAGCGGTCTTTCATTTCGACAATCAAACGCTCCGCCGTTTTCTTACCGATACCCGGTAATTTCACTAACGCGCCAAGTTCTTCGCGCTCAACAGCATTCACGAACTGTTGCGCAGACATGCCGGAGAGGATCGCCAGCGCCAGCTTTGGCCCCACGCCGTTGGTTTTAATTAGCTCTTTAAACAGCGTGCGTTCTTGCTTATTGTTAAAGCCATACAGCAGTTGTGCGTCTTCGCGCACCACAAAATGCGTGAAGATGATCGCTTCCTGCCCGGCTTCCGGCAGCTCGTAGAAACAGGTCATCGGCATATGTACTTCATAGCCTACCCCACCCGTTTCCAGAAGGACCAGTGGGGGTTGTTTTTCAAGAATGATGCCTCTGAGTCTGCCTATCACATGACGCTCCTGCGTTAAGGGCTAAAAGGTAATGCGCTATCATAAAAAAAGGCTGGATAGATATCCAGCCTCATTTGTCACTAACGTAACCTACCGCGTGCTAAATTCAACCTCGACTCGCTCATTTGCATGGCGTTCTGGCTGACATGGCAGTGAGTAATGGCAATCGCCAGCGCATCCGCAGCATCCGCCTGCGGGTTAGCCGGGAGTTTGAGCAGCGTACGCACCATGTGCTGTACCTGGCTTTTTTCCGCGCTGCCGATACCGACGACTGTCTGTTTAACCTGTCGGGCAGCATACTCAAACACCGGAAGATCCTGATTGGTCGCAGCAACAATCGCTACGCCGCGCGCCTGTCCCAGCTTCAGCGCCGAATCGGCATTTTTCGCCATAAAGACCTGCTCGATGGCAAAATAATCCGGCTGGAACTGGGTGATGATTTCCGTCACCCCCGCGTATATCAATTTCAGACGTGACGGGAGATCATCAACTTTGGTGCGAATACAACCACTGCCGAGGTAGGTCAGCTGTCTGCCGACCTGACGGATTACGCCATAACCGGTAATGCGCGACCCCGGATCAATGCCGAGAATGATAGACATCACGCATCTCCTGTTATTTTATGGCTTAACCACATCATTCTAACGTAGCTGCAACCTCATCGGAGATTTCGCCGTTGTGGTAAACTTCCTGCACGTCATCGCAATCTTCCAGCATATCGATCAGACGCATCAGCTTCGGCGCTGTTTCTGCATCCATATCCGCTTTGGTAGATGGGATCATAGAAACTTCAGCCGCGTCCGCTTTCAGACCTGCCGCTTCCAGCGCATCACGAACTTTCCCCATCTCTTCCCACGCGGTGTAAACGTCAATCGCGCCGTCGTCGAAGGTTACAACATCTTCAGCACCGGCTTCCAGTGCCGCTTCCATGATGGCGTCTTCGTCGCCTTGCTCAAAGGAGATCACGCCTTTCTTGCTGAACAGGTATGCGACGGAACCGTCAGTACCGAGGTTGCCGCCTGTTTTAGTGAATGCGTGGCGCACTTCCGCAACGGTACGGTTACGGTTGTCAGACAGACATTCAATCATCACGGCTGTACCACCAGGACCGTAACCTTCATAGATGATGGTTTCCATGTTGGAATCTTCATCACCGCCCACGCCGCGCGCGATTGCACGGTTCAGGGTGTCACGGGTCATGTTGTTTGCCAGCGCTTTATCAACCGCGGCACGCAGACGCGGGTTAGCATCCGGATCGCCGCCACCCAGTTTAGCCGCCGTTACCAGCTCACGAATGATTTTGGTGAAGATCTTACCGCGCTTAGCATCCTGCGCTGCTTTACGATGTCTGGTGTTGGCCCATTTACTATGACCTGCCATAAATAATCTCTCCAAAAAGCGCGCCTTCTCAGGCGACGTTAATTACAAACTCTTCAATCGCCTGCCGGTTACTCCACGACTTGGTTAACTGTGCAGCCTCGTGCGCATTAACCCAACGGTAGGTCAAATGTTCGGTGAACACGATCTCTCGTTCAGTGGGCAGTGCCAGGCAAAACCAGGACTCCGTATTACGTACAATTCCTGGCGCATAGCGATGACGTAAATGACTAAAAATCTCAAACTCCACCGTGCGCTGGCAGTCAATTAAGGTCAGTTGCTCACGCGCAACATCAATGGCGACCTCTTCCTTTACTTCGCGCAGGGCGGCTTGCGACGCGGTTTCACCTTCTTCAAGGCTGCCGGTGACCGACTGCCAAAAATCAGGATCGTCGCGTCGCTGTAACATCAGCACTCTCCCGGTGTCCTTTGCATAAATCACGACTAACACCGAGACAGGCTGTTTATATGCCATATCAGTTATTCTCGGCCTTCTTAACAACCTGAATGCTCAGTTCCGCCAGCGCAGCTTCGTTGGCAAAGCTAGGCGCTTCGGTCATCAGGCATGCGGCAGCTGTCGTTTTCGGGAAAGCAATAACGTCACGGATGTTATCAGTACCGGTCAACAGCATGGTCAGACGATCCAGACCAAACGCCAGGCCCGCGTGCGGCGGTGTACCGTATTTTAATGCATCCAGCAGGAAGCCAAATTTCTCACGCTGCTCTTGTTCGTTGATACCCAGAATACCGAATACGGTCTGCTGCATATCACCGTTATGGATACGTACAGAACCACCGCCTACTTCGTAGCCGTTGATAACCATATCGTACGCATTGGCAACCGCATCTTCCGGCGCAGCTTTCAGCTCAGCCGCCGTCATGTCTTTCGGTGAGGTGAACGGGTGGTGCATCGCGGTCAGACCGCCTTCACCATCGTCTTCAAACATCGGGAAGTCGATAACCCACAACGGCGCCCATTTGGATTCGTCGGTCAGGTTCAGGTCTTTACCCAGTTTCAGGCGCAGAGCCCCCATCGCGTCGGCAACCACTTTCTTGTTGTCGGCACCGAAGAAGATCATATCGCCGTCTTGTGCGCCAGTACGTTCCAGAATGGCTTCAATGATTTCTGCGTTCAGGAACTTAGCCACCGGGCTGGTTATCCCTTCCAGGCCTTTCGCACGCTCGGTGACTTTGATGTAAGCCAAACCTTTCGCGCCGTAGATCTTAATGAAGTTACCGTAATCGTCGATCTGCTTACGGCTAAGTGCGGCGCCGCCAGGTACGCGCAGAGCCGCTACACGCCCTTTCGGATCGTTAGCCGGACCAGAGAACACGGCGAATTCAACAGATTTCAGCAGATCAGCAACGTCCACCAGCTCCATCGGGTTACGCAGATCCGGCTTATCGGAACCGTAACGACGCTCTGCTTCAGCAAAGGTCATGATCGGGAAATCGCCCAGGTCCACACCTTTTACTTCCTGCCACAGATTACGCACCAGCGCTTCCATCACTTCACGCACCTGCGGTGCGGTCATGAAGGAGGTCTCAACATCGATCTGAGTAAATTCAGGCTGGCGGTCAGCACGTAAATCTTCATCACGGAAGCATTTTACGATCTGGTAGTAACGGTCGAAGCCAGACATCATCAGCAGCTGTTTGAACAACTGAGGTGACTGTGGCAGCGCGTAGAATTTACCTTTATGTACGCGAGACGGTACCAGGTAGTCACGCGCGCCTTCTGGCGTCGCTTTGGTCAGCATCGGCGTTTCGATGTCGAGGAAGCCATGGTCGTCCATGAAACGACGCACCAGGCTGGTAATTTTGGCACGCGTTTTCAGACGCTGCGCCATTTCAGGGCGACGCAGATCGAGGTAGCGATACTTCAGACGAGCTTCTTCAGTATTTACGTGGTTAGAGTCGAGCGGCAGTGAATCTGAACGGTTGATAATGACCAGATCGGATGCCAGCACTTCAATTTCGCCCGTCGCCATATCGGCGTTGACGTTTTTCGCGTCACGCGCACGCACGGTGCCCGTTACCTGAATGCAGAACTCATTACGCAGTTCGGAGGCCAGCTTTAACGCGTCCGCACGGTCCGGATCGAAAAATACCTGCACGATACCTTCGCGGTCGCGCATATCGATAAAGATCAGGCTACCAAGATCACGACGACGGTTGACCCAACCACACAGAGTCACCTGCTGCCCCTCGTGGGACAGACGTAGCTGTCCGCAATATTCTGTACGCATGAGATATCCCTTAACTTTGCCGCAGGCGGATTGTCACCTGCCCGGCAGATGACGAAGTCGCAGCTTTAGCTGAATGTCACAACTGAATGAAAAAAGGCGGCTATTATACTGGAAATTCTGCCGCACGATAAGAGCCTACTGGGGTAGACTCTCAGTCCGGTACTGACTGTACGCGTGTTTCCTAAGCGGGTATTGCGTAATCTCACAAAAAATAACAAAAATTGTCGCCCCTTTCACACAGATTCGCGATTAAGGTGTAACGGAAATCTTTTTTTACTGGAGTCACCATGCTGGAACTGAACGCAAAAACAACCGCGCTTGTCGTCATCGATCTACAGGAAGGGATCCTGTCTTTCGCGGGTGGGCCACATTCGGCAAACGACGTCGTCGCCCGCGCAGCACAACTAGCGGAAAAATTCCGTACCCACGGTTCACCGGTGGTGATGGTTCGCGTCGGCTGGTCTGCGGATTATGCCGAAGCGCTAAAACAACCGGTTGATGCCCCCGCGCCAGCCAAAGCATTACCCGACAACTGGTGGGAATACCCGCAAGCGCTGGGAAAATGTGCGACAGATCTGGAGGTCACCAAGCGCCAGTGGGGAGCATTCTACGGTACTGACCTGGAACTACAGCTGCGCCGTCGTGGTATCGACACCATCGTCCTTTGCGGGATCTCCACCAATATCGGCGTCGAATCCACCGCGCGTAACGCCTGGGAGCTGGGTTTTAGCCTGATCGTTGCCGAAGACGCCTGCAGCGCCGCCAGCACCGACCAGCATCAGGGCAGCATGACGCATATTTTCCCACGTATTGCCCGTGTACGTCGCGTTGACGAGATCCTGCAAGCGTTATGATCTATATCGGCTTACCCCAGTGGTCACACCCGAAATGGATGCGTCTGGGGATCACCAGCCTTGAAGAGTATGCCCGCCACTTTAACTGTGTGGAGGGTAATACCACGCTGTACGCCTTGCCGAAGGCCGAGATTGTTGACCGCTGGTTTGCACAAACCCGCGACGATTTTCGCTTCTGTTTCAAATTCCCGGCCACCATCTCGCATCAGGCCGCACTGCGGAATTGCGATGACCTGGTACAGGAATTTTTTACGCGCATGTCACCGCTGGATGCCCGTATCGGACAATACTGGTTGCAGCTACCTGCCACGTTCGGCCCGCGTGACCTCCCTGCCCTGTGGCAATTCCTCGATGTTCTCCCTAAAACGTTTACCTACGGTGTCGAGGTTCGTCACCCGGACTTTTTTGCGAAAGGTGAATCAGAGATTCAGCTCAATCGGGGTCTGCATGAACGCGGGGTTAATCGGGTCATTTTAGACAGTCGTCCGGTCCATGCCGCGATCCCACACACGGAAGCGATACGCGATGCTCAACGTAAGAAACCGAAGGTCCCGGTCCATGCGGTAGTCACGGCAAACCACCCGATGGTCCGTTTTATCGGTAGTGATAACATGACACAAAATCGGCAGTTCTTTGCCGCCTGGCTGGCAAAGTTGTCACTCTGGCAACAGACCACCACGCCATATCTTTTTTTGCACACGCCGGATATCGCACAGGCTCCACAGCTTGTAGACACGCTATGGGCAGATTTACGTAGTGCCCTGCCAGAGATCGGATCAGCACCCTCGATTCCACAGCAATCTTCTCTTTTCTGAAAATGCCACCTATCATAGTCAATGCCATCAACCCAACCGTACTCTAAATAATTCGAGTTGCAGGAAGATGGCAAGGGAGAGAATCCCCTGGAGCTTACATAAGTAAGTGACTGGGGGGAGCGAGTACAGCCACCGCGCATGCAACTTGAAGTATGACGAGGAAAGGGAGTTTGTATGGTAAGCGCGCTTTATGCCGTCCTGGGTGCGTTATTGTTAATAAAGTTCTCCTTTGACGTCGTTCGCCTGCGCATGCAATATCGCGTTGCCTATGGTGATGGTGGCTTTAGTGAGCTGCAAAGCGCTATCCGCATTCACGGCAATGCAGTGGAATATATTCCCGTTGCATTAGTGCTGCTGCTTTTTATGGAAATGAACGGCGCTGAAACGTGGATGGTGCATATTTGCGGGTTGATGTTGATAGCCGGGCGACTGATGCATTATTACGGATTCCATCACCGTCTTTTCCGCTGGCGTCGTTCCGGCATGAGCGCCACCTGGTGTTCACTGTTGCTAATGGTGCTGGCGAATCTTTGGTATATGCCCTGGGAGTTGGTTTTCTCCCTGCATTAGCGCACAATACGCCACTTTATTTTTCCCGGATTTTTACGTTATGTCTCACCGCGACACGCTTTTTTCTGCGCCTATCGCCAGTCTGGGTGACTGGACCTTTGATGAACGGGTAGCTGAAGTCTTCCCGGATATGATCCAGCGTTCCGTTCCCGGCTATTCCAATATCATTTCTATGATTGGCATGCTGGCCGAACGTTTCGTGCAACCCAACACGCAGGTCTACGATCTGGGCTGCTCTTTGGGCGCAGCGACGCTCTCGGTGCGTCGCAATATCCATCATGAGAATTGCAAAATTATCGCCGTTGATAACTCGCCGGCGATGGTTGAACGCTGTCGTCGTCATATCGATGCCTATAAAGCCCCTACGCCTGTTGACGTGGTCGAAGGCGATATTCGCAACATCACTATCGAAAACGCCTCGATGGTGGTGCTGAATTTTACCCTGCAATTCCTTGAGCCACCTGAGCGCCAGGCATTGTTGGATAAGATTTATCAGGGGTTGAACCCCGGCGGTGCGCTGGTGCTATCCGAGAAGTTCAGCTTCGAAGATGCCAAAGTTGGCGAACTGCTGTTCAACATGCACCACGACTTCAAACGCGCCAATGGCTACAGCGAACTGGAAATCAGCCAGAAGCGCAGCATGCTGGAAAACGTGATGCTAACTGACTCTGTTGAAACGCACAAAGCACGTCTGCATCAGGCAGGTTTTGAGCACAGCGAACTGTGGTTCCAGTGCTTCAACTTTGGGTCGCTGGTCGCGTTGAAATCTGAGGTTCCTGCATGACAGACTTTGGTAACTTTTATCAGCTGATTGCCAAAAACCATCTTTCCCATTGGCTGGAAACGCTCCCGGCACAAATCGCCGCCTGGCAGCGCGATCAACATGGGTTGTTTAAGCAGTGGTCGAATGCCGTGGAGTTTCTGCCGGAACTGACGCCGCATCGTCTGGATTTACTGCATAGCGTGACTGCCGAAAGCGAAGAGCCGCTCAGCGAAGGGCAGATCAAACGGATTGATACGCTGATGCGACATCTCATGCCGTGGCGCAAAGGCCCATATTCGCTGTACGGTGTCAATATTGATACCGAATGGCGTTCCGACTGGAAGTGGGATCGCGTTCTGCCGCATTTATCCGATCTGACCGGGCGAACCATTCTCGACGTGGGCTGCGGTAGTGGCTATCACATGTGGCGCATGATTGGCGCAGGGGCTCATCTGGCTGTCGGTATCGATCCTACGCAGCTGTTCCTGTGTCAGTTTGAAGCAGTACGTAAATTGCTGGGTAACGATCAACGCGCTCACCTGCTGCCGCTGGGTATCGAACAGCTTCCGGCACTGAACGCGTTTGATACCGTATTCTCTATGGGCGTGCTTTATCACCGCCGCTCTCCACTGGAACATCTCTGGCAGTTGAAAGATCAACTGGTAAAAGACGGAGAACTGGTGCTGGAAACACTGGTGGTCGAAGGTGATGAGAATACCGTTCTGGTACCAGGTGACCGCTACGCGCAAATGCGTAACGTCTACTTTATTCCATCCGCGCTGGCGCTGAAAAACTGGCTGGAAAAATGTGGATTTGTGGATGTCCGTATCGCCGACGTCTGTGTCACTACCACAGAAGAGCAGCGTCGCACCGAATGGATGATAACCGAGTCACTGGCCGATTTCCTCGACCCGAATGACAGCAGTAAAACACTGGAAGGTTACCCTGCCCCATTACGTGCGGTATTGATTGCACGTAAACCGTGATGGATTGCCCGGTGGCGCTACGCTTACCGGGCCTACAAATATCGTAGGCCTGATAAGGCATCGCCGCCATCAGGCATAGAAGGATAAAAAAAGGCCCCTGTTGAATTGGCAGGGGCCTGGTACGAGCAAGCATCATATTGGGCGACATGATGCAACGGTAAAAATCAGCTGGCCTGGTGGTGCGCAATGATTGCCTTCATTTCAGCAACCGCCGCCCCGTCTACCGCATAGCGGGAATATTCATCCGCCTGCGTATCCGAAGACATCGACAACCCCGAATTGCGATACCGCATGGGTGAAGCCAGCCATACTCCGGCAGAACTGTGGACTTCCTGCACTCCAGCGTTGAGGAACAGGGATAAATTCGCGGCGCGAACCCCCGCTCCGGCCATAATGATTGGAGCATCCACCTGCGCAATAAGTTCCATTATTTTTGTTAAACCTTGCGCTGCATCTGATTTTTGCCCGGAAGTCAGCACTCTGGCGACACCCAAATCGGACAATTTATTCAGCGCATTTAATGGGTTGGCGCACATATCGAAGGCCCGATGAAACGTCACATTTAGCGGGCCCGCAGCAACCATTATTTTTTCCATGCGTGGCATATCGACATTTCCGTCCACATCGAGAACGCCGGTCACCAGCCCTGAAAAACCTAAATCTCTGACCATCGCGATATCATCAAGCATCGCGGCAAATTCACCGTCGGTGTAACAAAAATCGCCCCCACGCGGGCGGATAATCGGATTAACAGGAATAGAGACATGCTGGCGTACAGCGCGCAACACCCCCAGCGACGGCGTCAATCCCCCTTCTTTGGGCGCCGAGCACAGTTCAATACGGTCAGCACCCTGAAGCTGCGCGGTGCGTGCGCACTCCATGCTGTAACAGCAGATTTCCAGTAATGCCATCACTCACTCCTGTTGCTCGCTTGCGACAATCGCTTCAATTGACCACGGATGAAATTTGAGGGTGACGCTGCCATCACTCACCGCCAGTGTCGGATTCGGTAAACGCTCACGCTCTCCTTTTGGCGAGCTGGTTTTCACGAAAATCCCCGGCTGACTCAATCCTTCATCAGAAAGCAGCGCCAGCGCACGCGCGTTCAGTGTTTCTGGCGCACCGGGCAGAACGATTTCGATATGCTCCCACCCCTCATGCGGGTAACGTTTTTCACCCGGCCATGGCAACTCAACCACCGAAAACTGCCAGTGCGCGACACAAACCGGCTCATCCAGTTTGAACAGGCAAATCGGTCTGCCATTAATGATATTTTCCGATAGCAGCGTACCACACTGTTCAACCCCCCGACGCCAGCGTTCTGCGGTGGTATTTTGATGACAGCGCAAAGAGATATGATCGGCGTCCAGCGATGAAATATCCAGGCCCAGGCGGGTGGAAAGTTCCGTTAATGCCTGAATGAAATGCGGTAAATCTGCGGAAATATCATGCAGTTCTTCAACTGTTTGCCAGTTCGCCATAGTAAAAGCCCATATCCATGTTCAAAGCCGCTAATTTACTCTGTTGCGCAGCCCCATCCAACTGCTGATTTTGTCGGGCATGGGATGATGAATCCCACCGGGTTACCGTGTTTGCGTTTCAGGCAGTCGGCGGTACTCGCAATGCCGACGAGTGCTGACGGCAACGGGCATTTGCAGTATACTCCCGCCCTAAATTCTTAAACTGGTGCGGTGAATTTTATCCCGCTTCATAAATGTAAGGTATTCCGGTGAATATTCAGGCTCTTCTCTCAGAAAAAGTTAGTCAGGCCATGATTGCTGCAGGTGCACCTGCAGATTGCGAACCGCAGGTTCGTCAGTCAGCAAAAGTACAGTTCGGCGACTATCAGGCCAACGGCATGATGGCAGTTGCTAAAAAACTGGGTATGGCGCCGCGACAACTGGCAGAGCAGGTGCTGACTCATCTGGATCTCAGCGGGATTGCCAGCAAAGTTGAAATTGCAGGCCCAGGCTTTATCAACATTTTTCTCGATCCGGCATTCCTCGCGCAGCATGTTCAGCAGGCGCTGACTTCCGATCGCCTGGGCGTCACTCAACCGGCAAAACAAACGGTTGTTGTTGACTACTCCGCACCTAACGTGGCGAAAGAGATGCACGTGGGCCACCTGCGTTCCACCATCATCGGTGACGCCGCGGTGCGTACGCTGGAGTTTCTCGGCCATAACGTTATTCGCGCCAACCACGTCGGCGACTGGGGCACCCAGTTCGGCATGCTGATCGCATGGCTGGAAAAACAGCAGCAGGAAAATGCCGGAGAAATGGCGCTGGCAGACCTGGAAGGTTTCTACCGCGATGCGAAGAAACACTACGACGAAGATGAAGCCTTCGCCGAGCGTGCTCGTAGCTATGTGGTGAAACTGCAGGGCGGGGATGAATATTTCCGCGAGATGTGGCGCAAGCTCGTCGACATCACTATGTCGCAGAACCAGTTAACCTATGACCGTCTGAACGTCACCCTGACCCGTGACGACGTGATGGGCGAAAGCCTGTACAACCCGATGCTACCGGGCATTGTTGCTGACCTGAAAGCCAAAGGTCTGGCTGTTGAGAGCGAAGGCGCTACCGTTGTATTCCTTGATGAGTATAAAAACAAGGAAGGTGAACCGATGGGCGTCATCATTCAGAAGAAAGATGGCGGCTATCTCTACACCACGACCGATATCGCCTGTGCGAAGTATCGTTACGAAACGCTGCACGCCGACCGCGTCCTCTATTACATCGACTCCCGTCAGCATCAGCATTTAATGCAGGCGTGGACTATCGTGCGTAAAGCCGGTTACGTGCCGGACTCCGTACCGCTGGAACACCATATGTTCGGCATGATGCTGGGTAAAGACGGTAAGCCGTTCAAAACTCGCGCTGGCGGTACCGTAAAACTGGCCGACCTGCTGGATGAAGCACTGGAACGTGCGCGTCGTCTGGTGGCCGAGAAGAACCCGGATATGCCCGCTGATGAGCTGGAAAAACTGGCGAATGCCGTCGGTATCGGTGCGGTGAAATATGCGGATCTGTCGAAAAACCGTACCACCGACTATATCTTCGACTGGGACAACATGCTGGCCTTCGAAGGCAATACAGCACCGTATATGCAGTATGCCTACACGCGCGTACTTTCCGTGTTCCGTAAAGCGGATATCGACGAAAACGCGCTGGCCAGCGCACAGGTTATTATCAGTGAAGATCGCGAAGCTCAGTTGGCCGCGCGCCTGCTGCAGTTCGAAGAGACGCTGACCGTTGTCGCACGTGAAGGGACGCCGCACGTAATGTGCGCTTATCTGTACGACGTTGCAGGCCTGTTCTCTGGCTTCTACGAACACTGCCCTATCCTCAGCGCTGAAAATGAAGAGATTCGTAACAGCCGTCTGAAACTGGCGCAACTGACGGCGAAAACGCTGAAACTGGGTCTGGATACGCTGGGTATCGAAACCGTAGAACGCATGTAATCGCCTCGAGTGATGTGAAAGCCCGCGCTATGTCGCGGGCTTTTTTATTATGATCTTACCTGCCCTCACAGGCGTGATAAGTAAAGCATCATCAGGCGGTCAGCCATACCTTGCCGGATGGCGGCGTAAACGCCTAATCCGGCCTACTGATAGCATCAATTTGTAACAACTCACAAGGAATGACACATTTCCGTTGAGGGATGGAA
Source organism: Citrobacter sp. Igbk 14 (assembly GCF_028069825.1). Classification (NCBI taxonomy): domain Bacteria; kingdom Pseudomonadati; phylum Pseudomonadota; class Gammaproteobacteria; order Enterobacterales; family Enterobacteriaceae; genus Citrobacter; species Citrobacter sp. Igbk 14. The sequence goes on along the minus strand of NZ_JANEWM010000034.1, from coordinate 13,882 downwards.
CATTTTTTGCCTGTCATCCCATTTACGCCTCCGTATCATTAGGCGGCGAATTAATCGGGTACGGGTCAATGACATTCAGAGATTTTGAGGCGGAAGAAAGACTTTTCCAGCGGCGTGTAATGGTGGCCTTTGGCCTGGTCGTCATCTGTTTTGGCATCCTGATTTATAACCTCTATAACTTACAAATCCGTCAACACCAGTATTACACCACCCGTTCGGATGCAAACGACATCAAAATGCTGCCCGTCGCCCCAACGCGCGGTATCATTTACGATCGCAACGGCATTCCGCTGGTACGAAATGTCACCTGGTACGACATTTCTGTTACGCCGTATAAAATCAGCGATATGGACGCCCTGCTGAAGCAACTCACGCCGATTGTTGACCTCACGCCAGATGATATTGACCAGTTTCGCCATGAACTGAAGGCCAGCAGTCGCTATCGCCCGGTAGTACTTAAAAATGCGCTGACCGATGTAGAAATTGCCCGTTTCTCTGTGAACCAGTTCCATTTCAGCGGCGTGACCATCAATAGCTACGAAGATCGCCAGTATCCTTATGGGGCGGAGCTGGCACATGTACTTGGCTACGTATCAAAAATCAACGATAGCGATCTGAAAGCACTGGATAAAAAAGGGCTGGCAGAGAACTACGCCGCCGACCACAACATCGGTAAGCAGGGCATTGAGCACTACTACGAGAATGACCTGCACGGCAAAACGGGTTATCAGGAAGTGGAAGTTGATAATCACGGGCGTATTGTACGTTTGATTAAAGACGTCCCCCCTGTCGCCGGAAAAGATATCCATCTGACGCTGGATTTACACTTACAGGAATACATTGAAAGCCTGCTGGTGGGACAACGCGCCGCGGTGCTGGTGGAAGATCCCCATGATGGTTCCGTGCTGGCAATGGTCTCAAACCCCAGCTACGATCCAAACCCGTTTGTAAAAGGCATCAGCTACCAGGATTACAACACGCTGTTGCAGGATAAAGACCTGCCATTAATTAACCGTGTCACCCAAGGGTTATATCCTCCCGCCTCAACGGTAAAACCGTACATGGCGATGTCAGCCTTATTAAACGGCGTGATCACACCACAAACCAGCTTCTTTGGCGCCCCGACATGGACACTCCCCGGCACCGAACGGCATTACCGCGACTGGAAAAAAACAGGACACGGCATGCTGGATGTGACCAAAGCGATTGAAGAATCAGCGGATACGTTCTTCTATCAGGTGGCGTACATGATGGGGATCGACCGTATTAACAGCATGCTTAGCCAGTTTGGCTACGGCAAACCTACCGGTATCGATCTTGATGAAGAGTACAACGGTCTGCTGCCAAGCCGCGACTGGAAACAACGGGTGCATAAAAAAGCCTGGTACCAGGGAGACACCATTTCGGTCGGTATCGGCCAGGGCTACTGGATTGCCACGCCAATTCAGATGGTAAAAGCGATGGTCGCACTGATTAACAACGGGAAAGTTATTGCCCCTCACCTGCTACAGGATGAAGAAAGCGGCAAAACAATCACACCCTATCAGGCACCGGAGGCACCCGCGCAAATAGCCTCAGCCTCATCACCGTACTGGAGTCTGGTACGCCAGGCCATGTTCGGCATGGCGAATGCCCCAAACGGTACTGGTTATAAGTTTTTCCATACGGCACCTTATGGCATCGCGGCCAAAAGCGGAACATCACAAGTCTTTAGCCTGAAAGAAAACCAGACTTACAATGCGAAGATGATCCCCATACGACTGCGCGACCACGTGTTCTATACCGCATTTGCGCCGTATAAGAATCCAAAAGTCGCCATCGCATTGATTCTGGAAAACGGCGGCAGCGACGGGGTTACCGCCGCGCCGGTCATGCGCCAAATCATGGATCATCTGTTTGCGCCGCAGGACAACACCGGTCAACCCGATGCCGCAGAACAACCTGACCCAGTCAACACGGCATCAGCGGACGACACAATTAATAGTACTTACGCAAGTATTCGGTGAGGCACAGCATGGCCATGGCCTGTCCGTAAGGCATAGAGGTGAGTGGGATGTTGTGGTAGAAATCGAGATTGTGCCCCATGCCGGTGCCAAACGAGGTTTGTAGCAACTCCCCTTCCGGGGAAATGTGTTGCACAATACCTCTGATAGCTTTCTCCGCCACCCCCGCATATTCCTGACCGACATAGCGTTTACGCACCGCTTTGAGAATACCGTAAGCGAATCCAGCCGTTGCAGATGCTTCCAGATATGACTGAGGATCATCCAGTAAGGTGTGCCACAATCCGCTCTCATCCTGACATTCCGCCAGGGCTGCAATTTGCGCATTGAGAACCTGCACCAGATAACGGTGAATGGCGCTGTTTGGCGGCAAATCGATAAGTTCAAGGAAGTCCGGGATCACAATCGTAAGCCAACTATTACCTCGCGCCCAACGGGCGTTCGCGAAGTTATGCCGCCCCACATAGCTCCAGCCGTGGAACCACAGCCCCGTTTCCTTATCCATCAGATTTTGTACATGCAGCAGAAACTGATACGTGGCCTCTTCGATATACTCAGGACGATTGAGCAACCTGCCAATTTTCGCCAGCGGCAGCACCGTCATCATCAGTGTGTCATCCCACATCTGTTGATGGTTTTCTTCTGCCAGCGTGATGTGTTGCATACCGCCAAACTCAGTACGGGGCATCTGATGCATGGCCCACTCTGCCCATGCGTCAAGCCAGGGCAGATACGCCGGATTACGCGTTTCTTCATAGCGATATGCCAGTGTTAAAAACGGGGCCATCGTGTTGACGTTTTTGGTCGTCGCCCCTTCCGCAAAGCGTTCGGCAAACCAGCTATCGATAATGTCGCGCATCATCTCATCACCGGTTTGCTGATAATACTGATACATTCCGTACAGGCCGACGCCGTGAGTCCACTCCCATCCGGCCCAGCCTTTGGTATCAATAACACGTCCGTCATCCAGTCGCAGCAAGAACTCGCCCGTTTCATCATGAATATTGACCAGGTTATGCGTCACCTTTTTAATGAGCGTTTTTAATTCATCCCTGGATATAAAATGTTCTGGTTGACGCAACAATGGACTGTGTTTAACCGGGTAAACAATCATTTCCTTAACCTCTGTCAGTGTCGAATTCAATGCTGCGCCCTGTTCCAGTTTCGGCGCGGCAGGTTTATTACGATTCAGGTAACCCTGTGTGTTGTTACCCTAAAGTGATGTGTAAACATTGGGCATCATTACCGGGCCACAGTAAAAGCTAACCGCAGGGGAAACCTTTTTGTTTCTGCCAGGGATTTTTGCGAAATGGCAATAGCACAAAGAGTCCGACAACACAGGTCACTAATTTTATAAAACAGCGTTTCTTTTTAATCGGGGTGGTCGATCAGAACTGCGAGGTGGCCAGCAGTTTCGCCTGCTGGCCGACGTAATGAAGGGAATTAACGGTAGTTCACAATCACCTGATTGCTCTGAACCTGCAAGGCAGGGATCAGGCGACCGCCACCAGGCACTTCCCAGACGAAGTGCATGGGTTCAATCGCAGGGACACTATTAAAGCCATTAGTGGTCCCGCTTTGCCCATCCAGTTCGACACAACGGGACTGAGAGCATAAGCGCACACGTAATCCCGCAGGCGTAGGCCCATTTAATTCATAGCGCCAGGCGACCAGCGTCATCAGGCCTGAAACGGGCTGGCTGGGAACCAAAGGCGAAGATGAAGCCGACTCCCCACGATAATTTAAGGTAATCCCCATACCGCTTGCCTGCCATGTCCCTTCCCCGGCAGCCTGTACAGCCAGCGGGAAAAACAACAGCCAAAGAAATTTACCCATTATTTACCTCCAATGGTCGCGGTCATACGGATATGACGGTTATCGGAAAGCTCCATATTCGACAACACCACCAACTGCGGAATACTGCGACGTAAAAAACGCGCAAGGAGAGGTCGCAGCGCATGATTCACCAGCAATACTGGCGGCGCACCCAACATTTCCTGACGAGACAGTGCTTCTTGCGTCTGTGCCAGCAACCGATCTGCCAGACCAGGTTCAAGGCCCCCACCGCCCTGTAACGCTTGTAACAACAGGCGCTCAAGCGGTGTATCGAGTCCGATAACCTGAACTTCCTCGTTACCCGGGAACCACTGTTGAGTAATCGCCCGTCCAAGCGCCACACGAACCACTGCGGTAAGTTCATGCGGATCATTCTGTAACGGGGCATGTTCCGCCAACGTTTCAAGAATGGTGCGCATATCACGAATAGGGACTTTTTCATCCAACAGGTTCTGCAGCACTTTGTGCAGTGTGGTCAGTGTGACCACACCCGGCACCAGATCTTCTGTCAGTTTTGGCATCTCTTGTGAAACACGATCCAACAGCTGTTGCGCCTCCTGGCGACCAAATAGCTCTGCGGCAAACTGGCCAATCAGATGGTTCAGGTGTGTGGCAACCACTGTACTGGCTTCAACAACGGTGAAGCCCTGAATTTGCGCCTGCTCTTTTAGCGCACTTTCAATCCAAATAGCATCCAGTCCAAAGGCAGGATCAACCGTTTTCTCCCCTGGCAGCGATCCGGCCGCGGTACCCGGGTTGATAGCCAGCCAGCGCCCAGGGTAAGCATCACCACTACCAATCTCAACCCCTTTCATCAGAATACGATAGCGGGCAGGTTGCAGATCCATATTGTCGCGAATGTGTACCACTGGCGGCAGGAACCCCATATCCTGGGCAAATTTCTTACGAATGCTGCGAATACGCCCCAGCAATTCGCCGTCCTGTTGGAAGTCCACCATCGGAATCAGACGATACCCAACCTCCATTCCCAGCGTGTCTTCCAGCTGTACATCACTCCACGTCGCTTCTACCACCGAGTTGTTTTCCGGCATTTTCACCGGCTGAGCTTCTTCTGGTGCTTTTTGCTCGCGTCCGCGCATCCACCAGGCAAGCCCCAGTAATGCCGCGGTAAACATCAGAAACACCAGGTTTGGCATTCCCGGTACCAGTCCCAGTAAACCGAGGACCGCCGCACTAAGCAGCATGACGCTTGGGTTGCTGAACAACTGGGTAACCATCTGTTCACCCACGTCCTGATCGGTACTCACGCGGGTTACGATAACCCCCGCCGCCGTTGAGATAACCAGCGCAGGGATCTGTGCTACCAGCCCGTCACCGATGGTCAGCAGGGTATAGCTTTCTGCCGCGCTGCCCATGCTCATACCGTGCTGCAACACCCCAACCAGCAAGCCGCCCACCACGTTGATGACCATGATCAGAATACCGGCGATGGCATCCCCACGAACAAATTTACTCGCACCGTCCATGGAGCCGTAAAAATCGGCTTCCTGTGTCACTTCAGAACGGCGTTTTTTGGCCTCATCTTCACCAATCAATCCCGCATTCAGATCGGCGTCAATCGCCATCTGTTTACCCGGCATCCCGTCCAGCACGAAGCGCGCACCCACTTCAGCGATACGTCCCGCACCTTTGGTGATAACCATAAAGTTGATGATGACGAGAATGACGAAGACCACGATACCGATGGCAAAGTTACCGCCGACCAGGAAGTGACCAAAGGCTTCCACCACCTTACCTGCCGCCGCTGCACCTGTATGTCCTTCCATCAATATGATACGCGTAGACGCGACGTTCAGTGCCAGGCGCAACAAGGTGGTGAACAGCAGAATCGTTGGGAATGCGGCGAATTCAAGCGTGCGCTGGGTGAACATCGCCACCAACAGCACCATGATCGACAGTGCAATGTTAAAGGTGAACAGTAAATCGAGGATGAAGGCCGGAAGCGGCAGCACCATCATCGACAGGATCAGCAGAATGAGGATCGGCCCGGCAAGAATTTGCCATTGCGTGGATTTCAGGTTGCCGGGCAGACGCAGCATCGCGACCAGATTAGCCATCAGTATTCTTCTCGTTCATAAAATCCAGTGCTTCAGGCACCGGAAGGTTTCCAGGTTGTGGTGGCGGCGTGCCGCCAGCCAGACGCCAGCGTTTTAGCTGCCATACCCATGCCAACACTTCGGCAACGGCGGCATACAATTGGCCAGGTATTTGCTGACCGATCTCAGCATGGCGATATAACGCACGAGCCAGAGGCGGAGCTTCTAACGTTGGGACACGGTGCTCCGCGCCAATCTCTCGAATACGCAATGCCACCAGTCCGGCCCCTTTAGCCACAACTTTTGGCGCGCTCATTTTGTTTTCGTCGTACTGCAAGGCAACCGAATAGTGCGTAGGGTTGGTCACAATAACATCCGCCTTCGGCACATCTGCCATCATGCGGCGCTGTGCGGCCGCACGCTGCATCTGGCGAATTTTGCCCTTAACGTGCGGATCACCTTCGCTTTGTTTAAATTCGTCACGGATATCCTGACGCGACATCCGCAGTTTTTTTACGTGGCTATAAATCTGGAAAAAGACGTCAAACCCCACCATCGGAATGACGCCAAGCACCACCAGCAATGCGCACATACCGACTAAATCCAGCGCATTACCCATCGCCGTAATCGGGGATTCGGCCATCAGGCGCATCATCTCTGGCCAGTTATGCCAGAGATAGAATCCCGCCACGCTACCCACCAATGTGGATTTCAATATGGCTTTAAGCAGCTCAGCCCCGGTTTGCGCCGAGAACATACGCTTAATACCCGGTAACGGATTCAGCTTTGAGAATTTGGGTTGCAGCGATTTACCACTGAAGATCAAGCCGCCAAGCATCACCGGGGAGATCAATGCCACCAGCACAACCCCGGTAATCAGCGGCAACAACGCAATCATGGCGTCTTTAATCAACAGAATGATTTGGCTCAGGATCAGGTTAGGGTCATTGACCATACTATGGTCAAAGCGTAATCCAGTTGACAGCATGCCTGCCAACCTACGGGCGAGCGACTCCCCACCAATCCAGATAATGCACACGCCCACCAGCAAAATAAGCAGTGAGGTTAGCTCCTTGGATCGGGGTATCTGCCCTTCTTCCCGTGCTTTTTCAAGTCGGTGGGGTGTGGGGGCTTCTGTTTTGTCGTCGTCGCTTTCTTCTGCCACGCATCAGACCCTGGATAGAGATATAGGCGTGAATGATGCCAGAACAGCCATACAACAATGGGGAGAGTAAGCGGTAAAAAAGACGGGATTTATGGCTTTAACGCCAATTGCCGATGAATAACATGTAAGCCGGATGAGAAGTTTCCTCCCGCATCCGGCAAATACACATCAGAAACCGAGGCTATCCAGCAGGTCGTCAACCTGATCCTGGCTTGCCACTACGCCGGCTTTTGAAGTGTCAACCTGCGGACCATTCAGCAAACTTTCGTTCTCGCGTTTTGGTCGGGCGCCCTGCTCCGGAATGTTTTCCAGCAGCACCATCAGCAGTTGACGTTCAATCTCCTGGATAACATCCATCATGCGCTTGATAACCTGACCGGTAAGATCCTGGAAATCCTGCGCCATCATGATGTCCAGCAATTGGGCATTGGTAAAGCTGGTATGACCGGGGACATCACCAAGAAACTGGCGGGTATCAGTGACCAGTTCACGGGCATCTGACAGTTCAATCGGATTTTCGAACCATTCATCCCAGCGTTTGGTCAGGTCTTTTGCCCCTTTTTCCATGGCATCCTGGTGTGGCTGTGAAGCTTCTACGCTGTTCAGTGCGCGCTCTGCCGCCTGTGCAGTCATTTGTACAACGTAGTCCAGGCGATCGCGCGCGTCGGGAATGGCTTCCGCCGCTTCGGCAATGGCCTGATCCAGCCCCAGTTCACGCAGGCTGTCGCGCAGCATTCGGGTTAAACTACCGATGCGCGCAATGATGTCCCCTGCTGAGTGTTCGTCAACAGGTTTAATTTGTGGTTGCATCATCATCACATCCTCACATGCCCAGTTTCTCAAAGATCTTATTGAGTTTTTCTTCCAGCGTCGCCGCGGTGAACGGTTTTACAACATAACCACTGGCACCCGCCTGTGCTGCCGCGATAATGTTTTCTTTCTTCGCTTCTGCCGTCACCATCAGCACTGGCAGAGCAGACATGCTGCCATCAGCACGAATGGTTTTCAGCAGTTCAAGACCGTCCATGTTAGGCATGTTCCAGTCGGAAATAACAAACCCGAATCCCCCTGCCTGCAGTTTGTTCAACGCGTCAACACCATCTTCAGCTTCTTCAACGTTGTTGAACCCCAGTTCCTTCAGCAGGTTACGCACAATGCGACGCATGGTGGAAAAGTCATCCACAACCAAAAACCTAAGCTCTTTATCCGCCATAAAAATAAACTCCTGATTCAAATACGTATTGCCTGTCCGGCACTGATTTTCGCCAGCATTTGCTGGCTTACCTGGCTAAGATCGACCACTTCGCTTACGCCACCCATATTGATGGCCTCGCGCGGCATGCCGAACACCACACAACTTGCTTCGTTTTGCGCAATGGTCCAGGCACCAGCCTGGTTCATCGCTAACATTCCGGCGGCCCCATCGTTGCCCATACCGGTCAGGATCACCCCGACGGCATTGCGCCCCGCGTGTTTCGCCACCGAATGAAACAGCACATCCACTGAAGGCCGATGCCGGTTAACCGGCGGACCATCATGAATTTTAATCTGGTAGTTCGCCCCGCTACGCGCCAGTTCCATATGCTTGTCGCCAGGGGCGATATACGCATGCCCTGGAAGCACGCGCTCTCCGTCTTCTGCCTCTTTCACGGTTATCTGACACAGTTTGTTCAGACGTTCGGCGAACGAACGGGTAAATCCTGGCGGCATATGCTGGGTAATAAGAATACCGGGACTTGAAAGCGGCAATGGCTGGAGTACATGACGAATTGCCTCTGTTCCTCCGGTTGATGCGCCGATGACCAGCAGTTTTTCCGAACTGAGTAACGGCCCCGCCTTCAAGGTCGCTGGCGCTGCCGTGGGTTTGTGGGCGGCCAGTTTTGCGCGCGATGCAGTGCGGATTTTCTCCGCAATCATCTCGCTATACGCCAGCATTCCTTCGCGGATCCCCAGTTGAGGTTTGGTAACAAAGTCAATCGCCCCCAGTTCCAGGGCCCGCAGCGTGACCTCAGAACCTTTGCCAGTCAGTGAAGAGACCATCACCACGGGCATCGGACGCAGACGCATCAGTTTTTCAAGAAAATCGAGGCCGTCCATGCGCGGCATTTCAACATCCAGCGTCAGAACGTCGGGATTAAATTTTTTGATGAGATCCCGCGCAACCAAAGGATCAGGCGCTGTCGCAACCATCTCCATATCGCTGTGGCTGTTAATAATCTCGGTCATGATTTGACGCATCAATGCAGAATCATCAACCGACAATACCCTGATTTTACTCATGCTTTATCCTTACCTAGCGCATACACCGTCTGCCCGCGCAGGCTAAACTCGCGCACGAGGTTGCTAAAGTTTTCTGAATGACCGGCAAACAGCAGTCCGTCAGGTTTAAGGAGTGGAACAAAACGGTGCAAAATGTCCTGCTGAGTCGTTTTGTCAAAATAGATCATGACGTTACGACAGAATATGGCGTCGAACGGACCTGGCACGTTGTATTTTTTGTCCAGTAAATTCACGCTGGAAAATTCAACATGGCTTGCCAGTTCTTGCCGTACGCGTACCAGCCCTTCATGAGGCCCGGTACCGCGCATGAAATAGCGTTGCAGTTGCTGTGGCGACAACGTTTTTAGCTCATCAAGGCGGTAAATACCGCTTCTTGCCTTTTCCAACACCTCAGTATCAATGTCGCTCGCAAAAACACGCCAGCGACCCGGTGCCATACCCAGGGTATCGGCCAACGTAATTGCAATACTGTAAGGTTCTTCTCCGGTAGACGCTGCCGCGCTCCAGACGCGATATTCACCGCTGCGTCGACGGGCGTGGTCAGACAGCACCGGAAAGTGATGCCCTTCGCGAAAAAAAGCGGTCAGGTTGGTGGTCAGGGAGTTAATAAAAGCCTGCCACTCAGCACTGTTCTGGTTGGCTTCCAGCATGCTGAGATAGCGACCAAAATCATCCAGTCCCAGGGTACGCAACCGGCGAACCAGGCGGTTATAGACCATGTCCCGCTTGTGGTCAGCCAGCACGATCCCCGCGCGCTGGTAGATTAATTGACATATCCGACGAAAATGCGCGTCAGACAGCGCGAGGCGCTGTGTCATCTGTAACAATAATGACGTTTGCCCGGAGGGCAGAGATGATGTCATAGCGCCTTCTCAATCACATTCAGGATACAACGGGCACAACCTGCGGTTGCGCCAATTCTTGTTGTGTTACGGTTTGCTCTTCAAGCTTAAAAAATGCGACACAGGCGGAAAGATTATCTGCCTGGGTAGCTAACTGCTCAGTGGCGGCTGCCGCTTCTTCCACCAGCCCGGCGTTCTGCTGTGTGACAGAATCCATCTGGCTGACGGCTTGCGCCACCTGCTCAATGCCTCTGCGTTGTTCATCGGAGGCCGAGGCAATCTCCCCCATGATGTCGTTAACTCGGGTAACCGAGCTAACAATCTCTGTCATCGTGCGCGCCGCCATATCCACCAGTTGCGATCCCTGATGAACGCGGGTGACGGACTCTTCAATCAGCCCTTTAATTTCTTTCGCGGCCTGCGCGCTACGGCTTGCCAGATTGCGGACCTCTCCGGCGACCACGGCGAAACCGCGCCCCTGTTCACCGGCACGGGCAGCTTCTACCGCGGCGTTTAACGCCAGGATGTTGGTCTGGAAGGCAATGCTGTCAATCACACTGGTGATGTCACCTATCTTCTGCGAGCTGGCAGAAATCTCATGCATAGTGCTGGCAACCTTAGCCGTCTGTTCCCCTCCTTTATGCGCTGTATCGGCCGCACTTTTGGCAATGCCTGAAGCTTGTCGCGCGTTATCCGCATTTTGCCCCACGGTGGCGGTAAGCTGTTCCATACTGGCTGCCGTTTGCGCCAGCGATGCCGCCTGCTGTTCAGTTCGCGAGGACAGATCGTTATTACCCATCGCGATTTCCGAGATCCCGGTATGCATTGCCGAGCTCCCCTGGCGTACCTCACTGACCGTCTCACGCAGTGCCTGTTGCATCGCTTTCAGGCTGGCAAAAATAGCTGAAATCTCATTACGGCCATATACCGCTATCGGTCGCGCCAAATTACCGGCCGCAATGCTGTCGAAATGGCTACCGATGATAGCCAGTGGCTGTACAATCATTTTTCGCGACCAGTACAGCGCTGCAGTCGTTAACAGTGCCGCCAGTACCAGCATGGTGGCGAAAATCACCCCGGACATATGGTAACTACGCTGGCTGTGGTCCTCTGCTTTTTGCAATACCAGGTTGATGTTGTTCTGCCACGCCGTAAAGTTTGCATCAAAGGCATCCTGTGAAGCCTGTACCGGCGCGGTCAAAAAATCCGACAACTGGTTATTTTCCAGCCAGGTTGCCTGGTGAACCAGATCGCTATGCCATTGACTGAAACTTTTCGCGGTTGCGCTTTGCAGCGCCTTCCCCTCTTCTGCCGTCTCTGTTGTCGCCATAAAGCGTTTAAACATCGATTCGGACTGGGCCAGGCTGTCCTGTGCAATCACCATCAGCGCTTTGATATCCTCTGGCGGATAGCTCAAAGCCGTCAGCGTTCCTGCTTTATTAAGAGCAGTACTGGCCTGTAATAACACAGCGCGGGTTTGCGCCAGCGCAGTGCGTTGCTGATTACTCTGTTCGACCTGGTTCAGGTTCTGAAAACCATCCCTAAATGCCCAGAAGGACAAGCCATTACTGCCAATCTGCAAAACACCACAGAGGATTAAAATCAAAAACAGCGTGGTCGAAATTCGAATACGATTAAACATCAACGCTCCCATCAGGCGGCGCAGGCCGCGGTTTAGCTGTCAGTCAAAATGTTTCCCAATGCGTATCTTGTTCGGTAGCGAGCTGGCGCGGTTGTGACGCCGGAGTCGATGTTGCAGGTAGTCGTGTTTCCCGCGTCTTTGATGATGCAGGACGCGTCGCGAGGCGGAATGTCGATACCGACTGGGTCAGGCGACTGGCCTGCTCCTCGAGTGCGGCAGCGGCAGCGGCCGACTCCTGCACCAGTGAGGCGTTCTGTTGCGTAACCCGATCCATTTCAGACACAGCGAGCGCAACCTGATCTATTCCTCGACTTTGTTCATCGGATGCTGAGGCGATTTCACCCATGATGTCGGTCACACGCGTGACCGCATTAACGATGTCATGCATGGTTTCCCCGGCGCTTTCTACCAATACAGAACCGGTATCAACCCGCGATACAGAATCTTCAATTAGCGCTTTAATCTCTTTTGCTGCCTGCGCACTGCGGCTTGCCAGGTTTCGCACTTCACCAGCAACGACGGCAAAACCACGGCCTTGTTCACCGGCACGCGCAGCTTCTACCGCCGCATTCAGCGCAAGAATGTTTGTCTGGAATGCAATGCCATCAATAACGCTAATGATGTCGGCAATTTTCTTCGAACTATCGGCGATTTCGTGCATGGTATTCACCACGCTATCAACCACTTTGCCGCCATGTTGTGCGGTGTCGGAGGCGCTTTTCGCCAGTTGAGAGGCCTGACGCGCATTGTCCGCATTTTGCTTCACGGTAGCCGTCAACTGTTCCATGCTGGCTGCTGTTTCTTCCAGCGCGGAAGCCTGTTGTTCGGTACGGGATGAAAGATCGGTGTTACCGCTGGCAATTTCACTGGTACCGGAATAAATCGCATCCGAACCTTCGCGCACCAGGGTTACTGTTTCGGTCAGCGAACGCTGCATATGATCGACCGTGCTGGCCAGTTCGCCAATTTCATTACGGCCGCTTACAGCCAGAGTTGCGGTTAAGTTACCGCTGGCAATTTCACGGATATGCGCAATGACGCGGGACAAAGGGCTCAGCAAGGCATGACGGATGCCATACCACACCACCACCAGAATCAGTACCAGCACGACAGCCAGAATGCCGAGTTGCCATTGGGCAAAATGGTAATCGCTTGCGCTTTGATCGAAGGCCTGTCGGTAGAGTTTCTCGCTAACATCTGCATATTTACCTAACGCTTCACCGAGGGCGTTTTGCATGCCCTGAGTTGGTTGTGCAAAATATGCATCCATGTTGCCGTTTTCAAGGAACTGGACGAGCTCCACCAGGGCTGCATGGTACTGCTGATATTTTTCATCGACGTTGCCGCTGGCATCCGTCATATCAGGCAACGGCGTGATTTTTTTGAAATTAGCGTAATGCTTTTCGGCTTGCGCCAGCGACGTTTTCGCATTCTTAAGCAGATCGTTCTTCGCGCTGCTCTGTTGGTTGGACGCATCCATCATCATGCGCGCAGAGGAACGACTCAAATTGATGCGTGTTTGCAGCATCAGGTCCCATGTCGAGGTGAGTTCACTTTGCTGCTGTCGTAGATCGTTAGAAATAACAAAACTTTGCTGATTCTGCTGCAATGAAGAAAACAACAGACCACCGGAAACAAGCTGTAGCAGTGCGAAAACCCCCAGCACCATCATCAGCATTGTGACAACGCGGATACGGTTAAACATAAGGCACCTTCCTGAAAACGAGTTATCAACATTATCGGCATTCACTGAGATAACTTTACGTTTGCAAAAAGGAAATCCAGCAGGAAAGCAAGGCCCGGCGGGAGAAGGGAAAAACTGAGGAATAGAAACCACAACTCATTTACATAAAAACATCATAATTATCATGCAAATAACATTTTAAACCGCCCTGTTTGACCACTATTTGTATTCCCCCCCTCCCTTTTCCTGTGATACCGATCACATAACCATCCGCCGAATACCACAACAAAACGGATAAAAAATTAAAAAAAGTTGTATCTGCCTGGGCTTTAATTCAATTTATATGATGAATACTTCGTTACCACTTAATAAG
>NZ_JANEWM010000033.1:0-51239 GCF_028069825.1 Citrobacter sp. Igbk 14 | reverse complement strand
ATTAAATTATTTCTAAGCATTTCCTCATTTTCTAAAAAACTGGTAAGCATTTTGCTCTTATGGATTACCGATAGCGTAAATAACTCTGTATTACACCGATTACAGGGAATGAATTACCAGGACAATGAGGTTTTATGATGCAGAAAAACTTATCATTTTTTATCAACCAGACGCCGTTTACCGAACACCCTAACGCACCGCTGGCACCCTTTAGTCGCCAGGAACTGGTAAAAGCGTTGAATTTTCATCGGTCTATTCCGGGATATGCTCCGACGCCGCTGTATACGCTGCCATCACTTTCTCAAAAACTGGGCGTAAAAAATATTTACCTCAAAGATGAGTCTCAGCGTTTTGGCCTGAAAGCGTTCAAAGCGCTGGGCGGCGCCTACGCGATGGCATGCCATATCGCGGAATTAGTGGGGAAGGATATCAGCGAATTACCGTTTGATGTCATGACCAGTGAAGCAGTACGCCATGACCTGAAGACCGTGACATTTGCCACCACCACCGACGGTAATCACGGGCGCGGAGTGGCGTGGATGGCACGCCAGTTAAAGCAAAATGCGGTGGTTTACATGCCGAAAGGGTCTTCACAGCAGCGGCTGGCATCAATCCGCAATGAAGGCGCTACCGCTGAAATCGTGGATATGAACTATGACGATGCCGTGCGCATGACCGCGGATCAGGCGCAAAAGTATGGCTGGATCGTTGTCCAGGACACGGCCTGGGAAGGGTACGAAAAGATCCCACTGTGGATTATGCAGGGCTACGGCACGCTGATGCTGGAGGCGATTGATCAGCTCCATCAGGTTGCTCCGACGCATGTTTTCGTCCAGGCCGGTGTGGGGTCATTTGCGGGAATGGTACAGGGGATGGTGACGGCCGCGTGGGGCGAAAATCGTCCGAAAGTGATCGTCGCTGAAGCGCTAATTGCTGACTGTCTCTATCGTTCAGCCCGTGCAAAAGAGGGGGATGCTGTTGCGGTAGGCGGCGATTTACAGACCGTGATGGCAGGTCTGGCCTGCGGTGAGGCAAACAGCATTGGCTGGAAGTTACTGCGTGATTATGCCACTGCATTTGCTTCCTGCCCTGATGAAATCGCAGCGCTGGGGATGCGTATGTTGGGTAACCCGCTGGCGGGCGACCCACACATTATTTCAGGTGAATCTGGGGCCGTCACGACAGGTCTTCTGGCGCTGTTGATGACCTCCCCGGATTTGGCCCAAACCCGTGAGCAACTGGGTCTGGATGAGCATTCCCGCGTGTTGCTGATCAGTACCGAAGGTGATACCGACCCGCAACAATATTTGGATATTGTCTGGGGCGGTCAGTACCCGGGCATCAATAAATAATTTCCTGATTGAGAGCATTAACGGAGAAACCCATGTTATCTGCAACCCGTATTGAAGAAGTTATTAAAAATTGTCAGGCGCTGATCCAGCAAAAAAGCTATTCCGGTCAGGAAGGGGACGTGGTAGATGCCATAAAAACAATGATGCAGCATTACCAGTTCGACGACATCCATGTTGATAAGTACGGCAATATCGTCGGCGGTATTGTGGGAAATAAGCCGGGGAAAACGCTGGTTCTGGATGGGCATATCGATACTGTGCCGGTGAACGAAGAGAAGTGGACCCGCAACCCGTACGGCGGTGATATTGACGATGGCAAAATTTATGGCCGTGGCACCACCGATATGAAAGGTGCTGTTGCTGCGATGATCTCCGCCGTAGGCTTTTTTGGCCAGGATAATCAGCGTAATTTCGCCGGGAAAATTTACGTCGCCTGTATCGTTCATGAAGAATGTTTTGAAGGCATTGCCGCTCGTCTGGTCAGTGAGCGCTATAAGCCTGATTACGTCATCATTGGCGAAGCTTCTGAACTGAATCTGAAAATCGGTCAGCGTGGTCGTGCCGAAATTGTGGTTGAAACCTTTGGTAAGCCAGCACACTCCGCCAACCCGCAGGCAGGAATTAACGCGGTGTACAAAATGGCGCAGTTGATCGACAAAATTCGCACCATCACTCCGCCAACCCACCCGGTGCTTGGGCCCGGTATCCTGGAACTGACAGACATTAAATCGTCGCCATACCCAGGTGCATCAGTGGTACCGGATTACTGCCGCGCCACCTACGACCGCCGCTTGCTGGTGGGCGAAACCAAAGAAAGCGTTATTGCGCCACTGGAAAATGCACTTGCGGAGCTAACCGCCCAGGACCCGCAGTTCAAAGCCCGCGTCTCTTACGCCGTTGGCAAGGAGTCTTGCTATACCGGAGCCACCATTGAGGGTGAGCGTTTCTTCCCAGGCTGGGTTTATGACGAGTCCGACGAGTTCGTGCAGGCCGCTCTGGCGGGCGTTCGCGAAGCGGGTTTCTCGCCAACGATTACTCAGTACTCATTTTGCACTAACGGCAGCCACTACGCGGGGGAAGCGGGGATCAAAACCATCGGGTTTGGGCCGTCGCGTGAAAACCTGGCGCATACCATCGACGAGTATATCGAGATCGATCAGTTGACCGGCTCGGCCAGCGGCTATTACAGCATCATCCAGACACTCTATTGCCGTTAAAAAATAAAGATAAAGACCTCTTACCTTACAGGTGGTGCTGCTTCGCGGCACCGCAACGGAGAATAACGATGAAAACCATTTTTAAAAACGGAAATGTGATTGATGGAACGGGGAATCCCGGCCGAATTGCCGATGTAATGGTTGATGAAGGGCATATTGTCGAAATTGGTCAAATTGATGTGGGCGTTAATGAACAGGTTATTGATGCAACAGGGAAAATTATTTGTCCGGGATTTATTGATACTCACACACACTCTGACCTGTCAGCCATTATTAATCCTGCGCTGTCAGCGAAAATCCGCCAGGGCATTACCACCGAGTTGCTGGGGCAGGATGGTGTAGCGCTGGCACCATTGCCGGAGGAATATATTCCGGCATGGCGTAAAAATATTGCCGGACTGGACGGCGACACCGACAAAATTGACTGGAAATATAAAAACACGGACGGCTATCTCAACCTGTTGGCATCCCGGCATCCGGCGACAAACCTGGCGTATCTGGTGCCACACGGTAACGTACGCATGGAAGCGATGGGCCTGGATGGACGCCCTTCCACACGTGAAGATGTGGCGAAGATGTGTGAAGTCCTTGAGCGTGAGCTAAAAGCCGGCGCGTTTGGTCTTTCTACTGGGCTTATCTATATGCCGTGTGCTTTTGGTGATACCGCTGAAATGATTGAGTTGTGCAAGGTCACGGCGAAATATGACGGGATCTTTGTTGTGCACCAGCGCAGCGAGGCTGACGATATTATCAGTTCCACGCAGGAACTGATCGATATCGCCAAAGCCACCGGCGTTTGGTTGCATATTTCACATATGAAAGTCTGTGGGAAGAAAAACTGGGGGCTGATTGACCAGATGCTGGGCATGCTGGAGCAGGCCCAGGAAGAGGGGATCCGTATTTCTTACGACCAGTATCCGTACGTGGCGGGAAGCACCATGCTCGGCGTGATCCTGCCACCGTGGGTCCACTCCGGCGGGACGGACAAATTACTTGAGCGTCTGGCCTCGCCGGAATTGCGCGCCAAAATGATAGAGGATATCCAGCAGGGCATTCCTGGTTGGGATAACTTCATTGATTTTGCAGGCCTGGACCAGATTTTTGTCACCAGCGTCAAGACAGAGAAAAATCAGGATGCAGTTGGTCTGAACCTTGTTCAACTGGGGGAATTGCGCGGTAAAGATCCGTACAACGCCACCTTCGATCTGTTGTTTGAAGAAGAAAACGCCGTTGGCATGGTCGATTTCTACGGTACTGAAGAGCACGTTATTAAGTTTCTCTGCCGGCCGGAACAGAACGTGTGCACGGACGGACTGATGGGCGCGGGTAAACCACATCCACGTGTGTTTGGCGCCTTCCCGCGGGTGCTGGGTAAATACGTGCGTGAAGAAGGATGCCTGAGTTGGGAAGCGGCAATCCGCAAGATGACAGGCAAACCCGCTGAAGTGTTGGGTCTGCAGGATCGCGGATTACTGAAGGTAGGGTATGCGGCGGATATTGTGATGTTCGATCCTAATACTATTGCGGATAAGGGGACATTTGTTGAACCTAATCAGTATCCGGAAGGGATTGAAATTGTGATGGTTAATGGACGCATTGCCTTAATTAATGGCACGGAAAGTTATGCCTGTAGCGGTACTGTTATCAGAAAACAATATTAATAAATAACGCTAAACACGCATTGATCTATCGCGACCATTTTTGGCCGCGGTAGATCACTACACCCCAAGGACATCACAATGAACCTACAAACATCTTTACCTTCAGGTAAACCTAAGACCTGGAAAGCAAGATATACCGTCCTGACGTTAATCTGGCTGGCGTGGCTACTCTCGTTCCTCGACAGAATGGTCATGAGCGTGTCGTTGCCTTATATCGGCAAAGATTTAAATCTTGATACAACCCAACAAGGTTTAATTATTAGCGCCTTTTTCATTGGTTACGCCGCGTTCCAAATCCCCGGTGGTTTACTGGCGGATAAGTTTGGCTCACGTAAAATTATGGCCATTGGTATTGCCTGGTGGTCTGTCTTCACCAGCTTAACCGGTGCGGTATTAACGCTGCCGTTGATGCTGGCTGTTCGCTTCTTCTTCGGTATTGGCGAAGGGTGCTTCCCGTCGGCTTCCTGGAAAATGATTTCCACCTATTTTCCTTCGAAAGAGCGCGGTCGGGCTACAGCAATTCAGTCAACGGTAAATACCTTAGGCCCCGCACTGGCGGTGGTGGTCGCTGCAAGTATTATCGGAGCGTTTGGCTGGCACATGGTCTTTATTGTGCTGGGGATCCCGGGCCTGTTTATTGCTGCGGGTATCTACTTATTTACGCGTGACAACCCGAAAGATCACCCTGCAATTACGCAACAGGATCTGGCCGATTTAGCTGCTGACGATCAGGGGAGCCTGCAAAACACGAGCGCTATCGCGTTTAAAGACGTGCTCAGGATGCCGGTGCTCTGGCAGATGGCCAGTATCTGGTTCTTGTTTGATATCACCTTCTGGGGGTTTTCAACCTGGTTGCCAAGCTATCTGATCACCGTTCGTGAATTCTCACTGGCGAAGACGGGGGTGATGGCGGCAATTCCGTTCCTGTTTGGTGCGGGTGGGACATTAATCGGCGGATATTGCTCAGATAAATTCAAACCGATGCGCAAAACGTTGTATGTCGTGACGTCGGTTATTGCGGCGGGCTTCCTGTATCTGACTTTCAGCGTGAGTAGCGCGGATATGGCGGTGGTTTATCAGTGTATCTCTGCGTTGTTTATGTTCTTTGCCATGGCGACATTTTGGGGCATTTTAATGGATACCATCCCCAGCAATATCATGGGGCGGGCTTCCGGTATCGTTAACTTTGGCGGTCAGATGGCGGGGGTAGTTTCTGCGCCGATTATTGGCTGGCTAATCCAAAGCAGCGGCGGAAGTTACAACAGCGCGTTTATCTTTATGATCGCCGCACTGTTATGTTCCGCCGTGGTGACGTTGACCGTAAAAGGTTCACATGCCGTAGGTGCAATACCTAGTAAAGCCTGATTAGTATCAAACGCCTGTGGCTCTGCTGTTCCAGAGTCACAGGATTTATCGTTATGCTGTTAAATTAAACCTTTAATCGTTCTCTCTAAGGAAAACAATAGCGGATTTTTTAAACTGCAAAAATAAGATGTCTTACTGTTTATTTCACCCAGATCGGGATAGGTGCGTATAACATTGTTATTAGGGAAACAATTTGTATAAACGTCAAGGTGATTTAAAACCTCGGCATTTAATGGCCTGGCTCTTTTATATACCTCTTTGGTGAATGAGCTGCATTTAGAGCAATTGCATTGGCACTCGGTATTTTCAGGGGTAATGATGAAGTCATCATTGTTGATAGTAAAGCCTAGCTTTTCTCGTCTGCTATAGGCGTCCATTATTCCTTTGGCTTCATGCTTGAGTAGTATACCGACGCGTTCACTCCGCTTTAAATAGGGTGTTAATATATAACTCAACAATAAAATAGTCCGTTCATTCATGGTTGGGTATTGATTGAGATAGCTCATTTGCCTGGTCTTGATAATAAAATAGGATGCAATGACAAAGCCAAGGCAACGGGATGTTTTTGCCAGCAGATCCCTGTTTTGTTTTTGCCGGCTATCTGCATAGGCTAATGGTATGAGCGTGTTTTCGAAGGCTAAAAAATCGGCAATAAATTCCATCGTTCTGATGTAGGGAAACAGATTTCCGTTATGCTTACTCAACTCATGCTGGCGGCAGGTGAGATGAACCAGTTCATGGAAAAAAATGAAGTTCATAAAAGATTTTGCTGTGTTAAGTGATATATCTGCTGATTTTATGTCAACTCTATTGGCGATAATACAAAGAGCCGTATCAGCTAATGCGGTGTGTTTAAATATGGTCGTTAAGTCGAGGCTGATGTTTAAATTGTAGATGCCAGCCACAATAATGACCCATGAATAAAATCTTCGATTGACTGCAACATAAGCAATTTCATCTTTAATATTGATCTGGACCAATGGTTCATTCTCGTAAACGAACCCCCAAACTGTCTTCCTGACAGGGACCAGCGAGTCCTTTCCTGGCCAAACATCAAGGATTAAATCGAGTTCAGTAAAAGAATACCAGGTGATATCGGTATCAATATCTGCAGGTGAACACCAGGACTGATAAGGCCATGAGTCGGGCATAATATCAGGGAAAACAACATTGTGTAATGACTCTCGTATTTGATTCATTTTACTCTACACCATCAATCAAATGCTTCGCTTACGACCAGAAGGGCAGCGTAAGTTGCTATTCCGGCACCCTATTTTTCTCCTTTGTGTGTGAAAGTGATGCTTTTAACGTTGGGGGAAATATCCTGCCTGGTTACGCTATTATTTTACTACCCAGTTCCTCAAGCACCTCCTGATCGCCAGTGAGTCAAATTGTTATCACCCAAAAGTATGAGAAAGTATATTTACTGATATATTAACTCATGCCGCACCGATGCAACCCGGCGGGGTGTTCAGAGGTCGCTCCGGCAATATAGAGATGTAGAAATAAGTGTAGGGCAATTTTATGTAGAAATAAAACGCATGGGCAATAAGATATGTGCAGTATGTTGAAAAGTAATGTTTTTATTGATGGATAATTTAGAATATATACGAATATGTCACTTCCCAGCGTAGCGGGTATTTGGCCTCGGAAATCGGACAATTTCAGATTCTGCGGCTTTGCGAAACACAGCCGCAGACGATGTGTTGAAAAATTAAGGTACATTAGGGGGGATGTTTACAGAAAACTACCCGATTTAATGGGTGTTATCTATTTTACATACGATACTCGATCATCCCACTCTTGCTGGCAACCCAGTCATAAAGGCGCTGACCGCGGAGGTTTGTTTCATGTGTGTGCCAGTATAATCTTGAAGCATGGCGCTTGCGGGCGTGCTTTTGAACATACTCGATAAGCTGCTTGCCGATGTGTTTGCCCCGGGTTTCTTCACTAACAAATAAGTCCTCCAGATAGCAATAATCAGACTCCGCCCATGTTGAGCGATGAAAGAGATAATGCACCAGACCGACAATTTTACCGTCAGATTTTGCGACAGCACAAAAAACAGGCTCCACAGGATTGAGAAAACGACCCCAGGTTAATTGTGTGACCTTGTCTGAAATTTCAGTACGATAAAAAATCTGGTAATTTATCCAAAGCGGTAGCCAGCCCGCGTAGTCTTGCTGGGTGACGGGTTCGATGGTAATCGGCGCAGTTGTGTTTGGGTTACTCATAGGTCTCCTGATAATTTTAGTCAGAGTGGTTTTCTATGGCGGTTATCCTAAATATTGCTTAAGCCACCGCAAAGAGACACTTTGCATATATTTCCAGGATCCACTTTTAACGTAAGAGCGAGTGCAATGAAAAAAAATAGTGCACCTTTATTTCAGGAACTTTTTTTAGAGCAAGGCGTTATTAAGGAACAGGTGTACCATGCGCTACGCAACGCAATTGTAGAAGGCCGTCTGCCGCCAGGGACAAAGATACCTTCAACCCGGGGACTGTCCGAGATGATGTCAATTTCACGGAACTCGGTAATTGCGGGTTATGACCGACTGTTAGACGAAGGGTATATTCAGACGCGTAAAGGCGCTGGAACCTTTGTCACGCCAAGTCTTCCTGACCGCAGCATCAGCGGTCTCTATCCTGAAGCGCTGCAAGGCGGTGAACTGCCCGCTGATGGGCAGCTAAATGCGGATATCGTATCCGTTCGTGGATTATGGTCTGGCGATGTTGAAGGGCGTGAAATGAACCGTCTGTTCGCCGTCGGTGTGGGCTGTACCGATCTCTTTCCTCATTCATTATGGGGCAAGTTACTGGGGCGAGTCTGGAGACAATCCCGGCATCAACTCGGATCTCATACCAGCCCCTGCGGTTTTTATCCCTTACGGAAAGCAATTTGTCACTACGTGAAAACGACGCGAGGGGTTAACTGCAGTGAAGATCAGATCATTATCGTCAACGGTATTCAGCAGGCGTTAAATATTACTGCCCGAGCGTTGCTTACGAAAGGAAATGACGTTTGGCTGGACGACCCTGGTTATAAAGGCGCGCGCGGGGTATTTATGTCAACAGGGGCAATGGTGAGACCTGTACCAGTGGATAGCGAAGGAATGAATGTTCAATACGGCATCGATCATTTCCCTCATGCGAAACTGGCCTATGTTGTTCCTTCCGATCAGTACCCACTTAGCGGGACCCTCAGTTTATCCCGACGACTTGAGCTACTGGAATGGGCTCGGGTTAACCGGGCATGGATATTTGAAGATGATTACAATAGTGAATTTCGTTATGCCGCACGTTCTTTGCAAGCCTTGCAGGGATTAGATCAGCATCAGCGGGTAATATATTCAGGGACATTTTCAAAAATGATGTACCCAGAATTTCGTTTAGGTTTTTTAGTTGTCCCGCCAGGATTAAAAGAACAGTTTATCGTGACAAAATATTTCTCCGATATTGGCTCCAGTTATCTTGAGCAGGCGGTACTGGCGAGTTTTATTGAAGAAGGACATTACGCCAGCCATGTGCGACGGGTTCGTAAGGCATGCTACGAGCGGCGAACGGCGTTGGTTAATGCTATTCAATGCTATCTTGCCGATAAAATGACCGTCCAGCCTTCTGATTCTGGGGTGCATATTGTCTGCTGGTTGCATGACGGGTTGACTGGCGATGGGGTCGAACAGAAAGCCAGAATGCTGGGGATGGGGATTCAATCATTGAGTCATTATTATCATGGGGATATCTCCCGGCAGGGGATTTTGATCGGTTTTGCGAATCACCCGCCAGAGGTTATTGTTGAGGGTATTCGTCGTCTTGCCCATGCCATGTAACATCGCTTTGATGCTGATAGCGATGCGCGTAATAATGTCATTAATGGCAGTATTTCTTATTTCCACAACAGTTGCATGATCGGTATTTTTTAATTGTGGATAAGCAATACGGTGCTGGAGTTGGGTATAGCATTGTCATGTGGATCTGTTAAAAACATCTATTGTGGTTCTTTTTACCCCGTCAGATGTCTCTTATTCTGCTGTCATTTGACACTCTATTATGAGAGGTAAATAGCATGTCATCCACGTTTAATGAATTCCAGCAACCCGTTGGTTTAGGGTTACCGGACTGGCAAGGTGCGCGACTTCCCACGGCTCAGCACATCACCGGTCGTTATTGCAAACTTGAGCGTATTAACGTCGAACGCCACGCAAAGGCGCTTTATGACGCCTATTGCGATACGCCTGACTCTCGCGACTGGACCTATCTCGCGTCAGGGCCATTCACGACCTTTGATTCTTTCTTAAGCTATTTAACGACGATTGCGGCGCAGACCGACCCCATGCATTTTGCCGTAATCGATTTGGCCAGTATGCAGGCTGTCGGCACGCTGGCACTTATGCGCATTGATACATCGAATGGCGTAATAGAAGTGGGTTGGGTGACCTATTCATCACGCATGAAACGTTCGCGGGTTTCAACGGAGGTCATGTCGCTGCTGTTAGATTATGTTTTTGTGGTGCTGGGGTATCGTCGCGTTGAATGGAAATGTGATGCGCTTAATGCGCCTTCTCGTGCGGCAGCCACGCGCTTTGGTTTTACTTTTGAAGGCATATTCCGTCAGGCTGTTGTCGTACACCAGCGTAATCGGGACACCGCATGGTATTCAATCATTGATAGTGAATATCCGGCGCTACGCGAAGCGTTCACTCTTTGGCTTGATGAGCGTAATTTTGATAGCGCAGGGCAACAGATTAAGCGCCTGGCAACATTGATAAATAATGAAAGCATGACGCCATAGATGCCCGCTCCGCCATAATACGCCGACAACGTTATATCCGCTCGCGACACCTTGCCGGGAGCGGTTTACTGCATTAATACATCTCTTCCACTTCTTCGGCCAGCAGCGCTACCATCTCTTTACCATGACTGATAATCTCCTCCTCACCCCACTGCTTATTGCGCTTCATCAACTCGAGCATCGCCAGAAGTTTCAGACTGTCGATCTCTTTACGAGCCAGGCTGGCTTCAAAATGCTCTCTCTTTTGCTGGGGTTGGAAATTACTTAGCCGCGAGTTTTTACTGTGGCTAATCAGGCAGAGATTCCCAAAAGCATGTAACTGATCTTCATCCATTCTGGGATGGCCATCTATAGGGTGCTGTGGATAAAAATGTTCCACCGAGCTTCGGAAGGTAAACTCAAAACGGCGGGCAATATCATTATTCGTGTTTTGTTTTTTCCACAGTAGATAGTCAAGATAGTTAAAAACAAAGTTATTTTCGATAGTCCCGAATCGTAATTTAGCGTTGATAGCCTGCGACCAACGTTTGTCACAGATGATCTCTGGAAGAACATCATCATCACCAAAAATCATATTGTAATATGATGCAGCTTCATCCTGGGATAAAAATCTCATAAAGACAAAGCGGCGAGCCATGTTCTCAAGATAAGCCAGGTAGTCTCCAGCATCAATTTCATCTTCCGGGCTGTGCTCATCAAACAAATATGTTAGCGCACCATTGAGCCAGTGTTTATAAACCAGTGTTGGTGTTGAGACATGGAAAGCTGATAGTAACATCAGGACCTGGCGGTTTATATCCTCAAACTCTCCCTCGTTATTATCAAAGGTATTAATATAACCTACACTTTGGGGCGAGTATTGATATAAGCGTTTCAGGCTCCATCCGTCTGTGCCCTGAGTGAATTCTCGTTTAATAATATAGCGATCAAAAAGATATTTGCATTTCAGTAAACTATAAATGAAAGCTTTTGCCGCGGCGATTGGCTTTTCCTGCTTCAGCAGGCGTGACTCAAATTGCTCAACGAGTTGCTTGTCATCAAGTGGCACTCCCTCAGTTGTACCTGGGTCTCTGCTGACAAGACGGAGTACATGAAGAAGGAAATTTGAAAAATTTATCACGCTGTTAAAACGCTCTGAGCCTGCGCTGTCTTCCTCTTGCTGGAGAGTACTATCCAGACGAGTGTCACACAATATTTCTTCCAGAGTTTGCCCCTGGCGTTGATGTTGTGCTTCTGTGGCGTCGGTATCTGGAAATGAGCCCGCTTGATCCAGCAATTCAACCAAATTGGAGAAACTGGTTGGATTAAATTGATGTATATGCTTTTTGCCAAACAGTTGTTGACGTTCTTTTGGCGTAAAACCGTATTGGACGTAACGTTCCATATTCGAACATGCGTCCCATACTCTGGCCAGAGTATCAAGACTTTTGTGTCGCTCTTTGGTATTCCTAATCCCATTCAGGACATTCATCAGACGCGCTTTGACGATTTCGTGTTTTTCGAGTTGTTCGCCGCGATTGTTCATCGCCTCAAAAAAATGATTAAGATCGGTATCTGCTGGCACTTCGATGCGAGAAATCTGCACGTGATTGAACAGATACTTGCAAAACACCTTCAACGCGCGGCCTTTAAGCTGAAGCTCAGCCAACGCTTTGCCGATCATTTCGTAACCTCTGATCAAACCTTCGTTGTAATCGTCACCGCGCATATGTTGCACATCTACGCCTTGCCATAACTTTTCGAAGGTGAGGGTAGAGACAGGGCGACTTTCGAAAGTGAGATTGAGTTTTTGATACCACTGCATATCAACAGATTTATCTGCGTGGCATTTCAGCCAGTTAGCAAGTAGGGAGAGCGTTGTAAAGCGTTGTTGCCCGTCAATAACTTCATAGCAGTCATCCCCCCGGGAAAACACCACTAATGTACCGATGTAATAAGTCTGCGGATGCCTGGCGGAAGCGGATTTTTTCTGATAATCCAGCACATCCTGTAAAAGCTGAGTGATTTCGCCCTGGCCCCAGGCGTAATTACGCTGGTACATTGGAATCAAATATTTTGCGCGGTCGCTAAGTAAATCGTTTATAAAAAAAGGCCGTACGTGGGAATTACTCATAATATCTCATCTTCCTGAATAGCATGATTAGCTCATCTTCAGTTCCATTGCGATTATTTTTATTATCCTGGATGCCGAGCGTGCGCAGGGGGAAAGCATGTAGATCTTTGGGGTGGCGTGCATCACGGATAGTACGTAGTAGGTTGTTATGTAGCACATAGTTATCGACGGTAGCTAATTGAACCACCTGCTGACCGATACGGCAGGTATATGCCCAGATAAAGCATTTTTCTATCGCCAAAGACAGTTCCTGAGTCCCGAATTTATCAATATAAAAAATCAGTGCGCAATCGAACATCGCCCGGACATAGCGATCGCCAGTGCGGGTGCGCCTGACATAGCTGTTCAGGGTGTATAGAATATTACTTGCGCAGGGTTCCAGCACCTCATTCAATAGCGTAATTGGCTTATTCTCATCAGCATCTTTTTCTCTGTTGATAATAACAGCGACCTGCTTTTGATAATGTTCGGCCATTTCAAAGAAACGGCGGCCATTGATGATCATCTGATCCAGACTGAAGGGGAAACTTAGGCTCTGACCGTCAATTTTGCGTTGGTATTGACTGTTGTAATCATCGACATAGTGGTGGGCGATCCGCAATGAACTCACATACGGGAAATGCGCGATCTGAGAAATATTGATCCCTTTAAACAGGTCAACTTCACCTTTGCCAAAGAAGCGGGCTGATTTACCCTCTGCCCACTGACGAACCCGGAACAGGTAATTGGCAAAGAGCGTTGCCAGCCTTTCGCTAGGCATCCTCTCCCAGTGAGCGACGGCTTCAGCTTTTAGCCCAGCTTCATCAGAGGAAAACTCACGTAAGTGGAAGGCTTTAAGTAGATCGTGGGGAGCCAGATCTTTACCGCGTGCATTTTGTGAATCGAAGAACTGAAATGCTTCTGAAACTTCATTCAACACGAAAGTGACAACTTCGCAGCGGTTCAGCATAAAGTCGATAAGTTCTTCGCTGAACTCGGTGCGTTCAACAAGCCTGAGTAACTCCAGGTAATTACGTCGAAGATTGGCTTGTGAATCCAGACTGGCAAAACGCTGACGTGCCATAAAAGCATCGACATCAGGTTTGAGTTTGGTAAGTTGCTCGACCAGGTCTTTGCGTTTGAGGTTGTGCAGGCGAGTTTCTGTCAATGCTTTGACTGCCAGCATTAAGGTCAGGGTTCGTTGTTGACCATCAACAATATCCAGCCACGTTTTTTCTTCTTCCAGGTGCTTATGGAAAACAACGGAACCTAGTCGATAGGCCGTTTTATCGCGGTGCGATCCCAGATCGGCAAAAAGGTCAGCTATATTTTTGCTATTCCAGCGATAAGGGCGCTGGTAACTCGGAATCGCTAATTGCTTAACAGAAAGTAATTGACGAATGGATATGACCTGTTTATCAAGCTGCTCCATCATGCCTCCTGCATGAATTTAAAATGGAGAACAGCTTTTTATTGTCCATGAAACATTCTATTAATGCAATCAATGATGTTCTAACTTATTGTTATTGCTTGACTAAAGCTAAATTTTCATGGTTCGCGGTTTTTTGTTTATTATTAAATTCACTAAGAACTTTACCATTATTTTGGGATGTTATGATTATTATCTATTGTGCCATGTGGTTTTCATTTTTTGTGGATATGTATATTAAAATCGAATGTATTCATTCTATTTTATTCGCCCAATTGAATGGCAGCAAGCAGATGGTATGTTGTTCTAACCACAATTTTTGTGGGGCTAAGGTTAAACCGAACAGAGACAAAACGTCCTCAGCTTATGCCAGGGGCTTTTCACCGGTGTTTGGTGGGCAGGCCGACTTTGAATGGGAATATTGCGAACAGTTCATTGCCGGTGACGAACCGAGCCAGCGCAGAATGCAGGGTTTGCGCAACAGTATCGACGTGACAAAATGGGAGATTAATCAGGCCGCCGTTCGCTATCGCTATATCCGCTCACATGAGGCGGTGCACAATTTTCTCTGGATTTAGCTGGATGTTCTCGGGCTGTAACGGGCACAAAAAAGCCCGCAGGGCTTGCGCCGTGCGGGCTCTTAGGACTTCATCGGATGACTCTGGTAATCACCGATGGCTGGCGGCAGTGTGGTTGGTGGGGAAGGTGATTGAGTTTGTTGGGGATTTTGGTTTTTTACGTTGAAAGGAGGGGGCAAAAGGGGATGATGATATCGATATGGAAAAAGTGTTATATGTTTGATTTTTAATATTATATTTTTGACTGAATTGTGCGTTTTGACTGATGCTTTCAGGACAAATCGTAGGCTTGTCGTTTGCACCTGGACTGTTTGTGGGCCCGTTTCAGAGTTCTCTGCCTGGAAGGGGCTCATTAAGTCGGTAAGGCCAATTATTACATCAATATTTCCCTGTAAGGAGAGAATCCATTGATGCTTTTACTGGTTAATCGCAGGATGATAATACCTGGTATTAGTACTTTTTTTTCAGATGTCGGGTAGGCAGTACGGTTGTATATTTCACCTGATTCAGCGCGAAGCTGGAACGAATACTCGCGACGCCTTCAATTTGTGTCAAACATTCCATAATCAGCACCTGGTATTTTTGTAAATCTTCCACCACTACCCTTAGCAGGAAGTCTGCTTCTCCGGTCATCAGGTAGCACTCCATGATTTCCTCGCGATCGCTTATCGCTTCAGTAAACTTTTGCAGTGAAGTTTTATCCTGCTGGCGCAGGGAGACATGCACGAACACATTGACCGCTAACCCCAACTTCAGAGGATCCACCAGCATGACCGAGCCCCTGATAACATGATTCTCTTTCATCTCTGCCACACGACGCCAGCAGGGGGATACTGACAGGCCGACTTTTTCAGCCAGTTCCGTGTTACTGATATCCGCGTTATGTTGCAGGATATCGAGAATACGTAGGCTAACTTCATCAAGTTGAACAGGATTAGTGGACATAATTTTCCTAAAATAATAGCTACGTGGAAATATTTATTCTTATTTTTGCCATTTAACGGTCAATATAGAACTAATCTACCCTGATAAAGAAATTAACATGGTACGGTCGTTTCTGCTATCAGGAGTCCGTCTTATGTCCATACAAAATTGTGAAAGTGCGAGCGTTTGCCACTCATCTACGACGAAAATGCATACGCTGGGCTGGCTTGCGGTGATGGTTGTCCTGTGGGGAACCAGTTGGCCGGTTACGCGTCAGGCTCTGGATAGCGTTCCGCCACTTTGGCTGGCGACATTACGTTTTACAACGGCCGGAATTTGTTTGTTTGCTTTTGTGGCTTTCAGGGGGAAACTCCGCTTACCGGTTGGTCAGGACTGGCCTGTTATCCTTAGTGTTGGGATTCTGCAAATGATGTTGTTTACCGGATTGGGGATGATTGCGATGCAATATACGGACACCAGTCGCGCGGTTTTGTTGGCTTATACCACGCCGTTATGGAGTATATTGTTGACGGCTATTATGCTGAGAGTTCGCCCGGGTCGTGGGCAGTTGCTGGCATTAATGGCCGGACTCTCCGGGGTGGCGCTGATTTGTTCGCCATCGGAGATGCGCTGGGATCATTACAGCCTCTTAGCGGCGTTGTTATTACTGATTTGTGCAATGGCCTGGTCAATTGTGATTTATCATGTCCGCCATCATCGTTGGGTCTCCACACCGCTGCAACTTGCGCCCTGGCAGATGTTAATCGCGTCGGTTTTATTGGGGATTGTCGCCGTGCTGTTCGAGCGCCCAGTGTCTGATATTCACATCACACATGGCTTACTGTGGCAGTTACTGTTTATTGGTCCCGTCGCAACCTCTTTCTGTTTCGTGATCTCTTCTGAATATGGTCGACGTATTACTACGTTTGCCATGTCCAACTTTACCCTTGGCGTACCGATTATTGGTGCGCTTGCCTCCGCCTTGTGGCTGCAAAATCAATTATCACCTTTATTTATTAGCGGGCTGATACTTATTTGCCTTGGCGTTTTTTTCACTGCATTAAGCAGTCGTCAATAAAGAGAATAACAGGCATCGTTCCTACCAGGAACGGTAATGAAAATGGCGTTAATCCTCAGGGGGATTTTCGTTTTTTGAGTATAACACCTGTCTCTGTTACAAGGTTTTTCTTCCCTACAGACCTGTTTACCATGGCACAGGACAATAATTACATATCTGTTGCTCAATGCAGTGGAAGTCGATTTCTATTGACTGTGTTTTAAGCGCTGTCTGTGCCCATGATGTGTTTACCTGATTATGGAGAATGAAATGAATAAGAAAACGTTAATCGCCAGCTTATTATCTGTACTGATATTTAATTCAACGACTGCATTTGCAGAGACACAGTTTAAAAAAGGTGACCTGGAAGTTGTTGCTGCACTGAATATTCGGCCGGGAAATGTCACCGTCTCTGATGATGGCCGCGTATTTGCAACGGTACACCCTTTGGATCGCCCCTCACGCTGGCGTCTGATTGAGATCACAGGCAAAGAGACCTGGAAAGCTTGGCCCGATGACTCCTGGCAAAAAAACGAAGGCCAAAGTTTATCTCATCAAATTGATACACCATTAGGTATTACACGCGACGCGCAAAATCGTTTATGGCTGGTAGATATGGGTCTAAACTCTGGCAAAACCCGTATAATTAGCTTTGACATAAAAAGTGGTAAGCACCTGATGACCATCGAACTGGATGACACTATCGCGCCTCGTGGTAGTTTTATTCAGGATTTGGTTGTTGATGCACGCGGTGGGTGGATCTATCTGGCAGATATCAGTAATCCTGGACTGATTACCGTTAATATCGCCAGTAAAAAAGCCAGCCGTTTTTCCGGCCATCCTGCATTGCAAAGTGAAAGATCGGCGGTGATGCATATTGATGGTCAGGATACTCTGTTTAATGGCAAGCCAGCTTCGGTTGGCGTGAATCCAATAACACTTTCCGCAGATGGTAAAACCTTATTTTTTGGCGCAATGAACGGTACCACCTGGTATGAAATTGATACTGAGTACCTGCAGAAGGCTGATGATAAAGCCATTGCTCAACATATTCGGACTGCAGGTACAAAACCGGTTTCAGATGGTGCCGCTATTTCTGCGCAGGGCAGGCATTACTTTACTAATCTGAATAATAACGGTGTTGATATGATGGATAGTAAAGGGAAATTGATCCCGCTGGTGCGCTCAGCGTTGCTTGACTGGCCTGACAGCGTGCAATTTGGCGATCAACACTGGCTGTATATTTCGGCTAACCAACTGCATCGAAGCGCTGCGTTTACTGGTGCTGGCGATAAAGGTGAGCCCCCCTATCGTATTCTGCGTGTATGGACAGACGATACACAACCGTTCACATCCAGTCAGTGAATCGTAACAGGCTGGCCGGCACCTGATACTGAGATAATATGATGGATACTCCTCATTTTACGATGCCATAGAACCTGGCTGGATTGTGGCAACACATCCCGAAAAATGAGGAGCATCAGCATGAAGGTATCAACTCCTTGTATTGACCATGCAAAAGTATCCTCTTTTGCCGGAGCTAGTCTCTGCTGGCTGGCTGAACATATTCAGATAATTGAAGCGCAGATTAAACAAGTCGAAGATCTATTAACCTCCTGTTGTTACAGTACAGTTTTTCGCAAACATAAAAACAAGACTTAAATCACATAACTTACTTTGCATTATTCATGTTGCGTGAATTATCCATTCAGTATTGATTGATAACCAAAAACGAACCGCAGTGTTATAAATTAAATGTATTTACCAATGCCCACTTCATATTTCAGCATGGAGGATATATGCATTTAAAGAAAAAAAATTATAATACTGCCGCTTGTCCTGTTATCGGGTTTATCAACTGCCACCGGTTACGCAGCGAGCATGTCTCTTAATAGCGCAGAAGTGAAAGAAGGTGAAAATATAGCTGTTGATTTACTGGCAAATGATTTCGGTTGTACAGGAAAAAATATCCAGCCAGCCCTGGCATGGCAGTCTGCCCCCGAAAATACACGCAGTTTTGCTATCACTTTTTATGATAAAGATGCGGATACGGGGAGTGGGTTCTGGCACTGGATGATGATTGATATTCCTTCATCCCGTCATCATCTGGCAAGAAATGAAATACCGCAGGGAGCATGAGTACAAGCTAATGACACTGGTAACAGCCGTTTTCTTGGTCCCTGCCCACCGGCCGGAGAAGTCCACTCGTATATTTACACTCTGCATGCGCTTGATGTTGAAAAACTGGAGGCCCCGGTAAACTCTACAGCCCCCTTGACCGGTTATTTTATTAACAAGCATTCTCTTGCTAAAGCCACACTAACGCTTCGGGTGTTCAGGACAACTCAGACAAAATAACCTGTTAAAAGGTAAAAAAATGAAAGCGAAAATTTATTATTTGACTTTTATTACAGGGATGATCTCCTTCATCGTCTCAGTTAGCTATCTGAATAACTATGACGGAACATGGTCTGCCATAACGATGGCATTATTCTCATTATTGATCCCGCTGACTACACTTTTATGGCGTAAAAACCGCCTTATCAGCTTTATGCTGACGCTTTTTTTTACGCTGATAGTGGTCAGAAATGCCGATCAGCATGACTGGTCGCGCGTGGGATGGTTAACATCTATGACGTTTATTCCACTACTGATCCAGGCTGTCATAATTTTTCGCGATGGGATTCATCAGTACAATAACCAGGAAGTTGCACTCTCTTTTTTAAGAATGTTTGTTGGATTTAATTTCCTGACACACTGCACGGAAAAATTATTTGTATCATATCATGATGCCGGTCTCGTGAGCTTTTTCCAGAATGTTGTGGGCATGCACACATTTGGCACAGTGCTCAGTGCAAATATGGCATCAGGTATGATTATTCTGGGGGGGCTGGCTGAATTTACTTCAGCTGTTTTAATTGGCTTTGGTTTACTCACCCGGGCAGGTGCTTTCATTGCCGCGATATACCTTATTGCCGCAGAAGTGATGAGTGGACATTTTGGTATTGGTTATACCTGGATGATGTCCGGTGGGGGATGGGAATTCCCGTTCTTTTATTTTATGGTCATTATCCCGTTTTTGTTGCCTGATACCGCCGGACGATTATCACTGGATCAGGAATGGAAAACGGCCTTCCATCCGGCCTTATCTCCTTTCTCGGGTGTAAACACGCGTTTAAAAGACTTCTGATTACGGACAATCGTAAGCGGTAAACAACATGAACCTGTCGTTGTTTACCGTTTCATTATGCAACCAGGCTATCAAATCCGGGAATGACGTTGATACCAGGATTCAACCGCCTGTCGTGGCGTTTTATTCTCTCTGCAAATGAGATAATCCAGTTCGCTGATTGCGTCATTACCTGGAGATAAAGCTTTCAACTCCGCCAGTAACGGGGGTTCAAAATCTCCGATAACCGACCGGGATACAATCAGCGTGGCCTCATCCTGTCCGCCAAGTAATCCTTTTGGCTCTTCTAATGCCCGAATGGTGTATCGGTAATGCAGGAACTGCGGATGCCACAAGGGAACAACGATCCAGCGCTGATCGCTGACAGCCTGTTCAAAATTGCTGTAGCACGCAGCTTCACTGCCATTTTCAAAATAATAACCGGAATGGGTAAGTTGATATTCCTCGACCATAGTACGAGAAAAACGGCTGATTCCTGCCCCCGGATTAATACCCAGGATCCTTTTTTCCATTTTCAACAGGACATCAGGTCTGAGTAAGTCTTCAACAGAGGCCACATCGCTGGGGGAGATATAATCAGGGACTCCCCATATACAGTAAGGATGATACAGGACTGTTAATTTAACCGTATTATCCCGATAAGGGGCCAGATAGACATCGTGGCTGGCAGGGAGCCAGGCTGAAACCAGCATGTCCACTTCTCCTTTCCCATAGCGCTTAAACATCTCTTCATGAGGGCTGGCGGTCATTTCAACCTGCCAGCCATATTTTTCAAATACAGTACAAACCAGCGCTGCACTGGCAGCATGGAAACTTAAATCAATATGACCGATACGAAGTGTTTTTTTCATGCTTGTCCTCAAAGGAATATAGTCGGATAAAAAAAACGCTATGCTGTATTAGCCATAGCGTAAAAGTAACATTTCTGTTACTACGTCGAACTTTAATACCGGGGCGCGGCTGAATAATATTTTTTGTAGAGTATGCGGACTCATAGGAACCATCCCCAACAGAGAACATCCGCTCTTGTCTTTCTTAATGTGTAGAACTCAATATAAATATCACAGAAGTGATGACTGTTAATTTATAGCAAGAGCAGGCTCTCTTATTAATACCGTTAAAAGCTCAGGTTATAAAGTAGCGCAAATCGAACCGTTTAAAAATAATGACTTAACATTAAGACTTATCTCTCAAAAGTGAAAATAACCGGGATAACTGGCCTCAGATTTGCCCATTATCCCTGCATGGTGATATTTAAATTCGATAACCTGCCATACTGCCTGACAATAGATACCGCCATAAACCAGATGCTGACAACAAAGTGACATGCGTACAGACCCGAACCGCTTCAGAAAATAGCATTGTCCATCATGCTGACTCCGGTACAGGTTCACTGAACACCGCTTCAACTAACTGCCCTCCGGGTGCTCGTATAAAAACTCGCCGCTCCTGAATATCAGCCAGGTCCATCAGAGAATAATGTATCCCAAGACCCTGGAGCTTTTCCCGAAAGGCTGTGTAGCCTTCAAGATGAAATGCCACATGGTCAATGCTTTCTTTTAACGCCGTAGCGGGTAACGGGTGCCCTTCGTCGCCCGCAGGAATAATATGCACCAGAGGTTTGTCCTGCGCATAGAGCCAGTAACCGGGAATGCGGTTGCTGATAAGGCCGGGGCGCGCCCCGGGCAGTAAATTAAAGACTGAGATAAAAAAGTCTCGTGTGGCGTCCATGTCACTGCTTCGGAATGTCGCGTGATCGATGTACATTATGACCTCGCTGCCTGAATGTTCAGGCGGGTGTGGCGGCGGTTGAACAGTACATACGCAATGCCGGCAAGCGGTATCAGCGTGGCTACCCAGGGAATACCGGCCGCACCGAAGGTACTGTCAACAGTCAGTCCGCCAATAATCCCTCCCAGGGCATTCGCCAGGTTGAATGCCGAAATATTGGCAGTACCTGCCAGCTCTGGTGCGGCACTGCCGTGTTTCATCACGTTCATCTGCAGCGGCGGAACATTGCCAAAAGAAGCAATGCCAAACAGGAACGTCGCCACCATAAACAGCCAGTAATGACTGCTGACCAGGCCAACAACAATCAGGGATACCACCATCAGCACTGGCCATAAAAGCTGCGCCTGACGCAGATTGCGGTCAGCGGTGATACCGCCAATATGGTTGCCTGCCACCAGGCCAATACCCACCACAAACAGCAGGGCGGTCAGCGCCCCGACACTGTAGCCAGCGACCTGCTCAGCCAGCGGTGCAATATATCCGTACAGGGTCATGAAACCGGTCCAGCTCAGGACGGTAATCGCCAGGCTTGCCAGCAGGGGACCATGGCGAAACACAGCCAGTTGCTGACGGATACTTTTACCTTCCTCAATGGGCTGGCGATGAATGGTGGATATGATGGCAATCAGCGCCACCGCGCCCAGGGCTGCGACCGCGTAAAACGTCACATTCCAGCCGAAGATATTGCCAATCCATGACCCAAACGGCACCCCCAGAACGTTCGCCAGCGTCAGTCCGGCAAACATCTGACCGACTGCCCGGCCTGCCAGGTTTTCTGCCACCAGTCGCGTAGCCACCACCGCGCCGATGCCGTAAAACGGCCCCTGTACCAGTCCTGCCAGTACCCTGCTGACCAGCAGCACCGGATAACTGGTCGCTAAGGCACTGACAAGGTTGGCGGCAATAAACAGCACCATCAGCCCGGCCAGGACATTACGTTTTTCAAAACGGGCGAGCCACAGCGTCAGCACAGGTCCGCCGATAACAATCGCCATAGCATAAGCAGTGATAACGTTTCCCGCCTGGCCGTCGGTGATATTGAGGGCGTGCGCCATGGTGGTTAATAACCCGGCGACCACAAACTCAGCGGTGCCGATAGCAAAAGCGGATAAGGTCAGTATCCAGACCTGTAATGGAATACGTTGCGGTTTCATAAGTGACTCTGGCAGATGAATGATGGGATTCATTCTCGGACACGGAGCTACATTTGATAATGGCAGTAAAACAGAATGGATTATTTCATTTTAATGAATAAACCGGTGACCACTGCGTTATTCATTATCCAGCCAGTGAATAAAGAACTCGCTGAACGCCGTCACCTGCAGGGGCTGAAATCGCCTCTGCGGGTAGACAAACTGGAGACCCACCTGTTTTTTATCATTCCGGCTGAAGCCAATAAAGGTATCGGCAAATAACACGGTGAGCCGGCCTTGTTCGACATCTCGCTTCACATCCCACCATGATTTGCTGGCGATACCCGCACCTGCCAGTACCCACTGACGTAACAGCGCGCCATCATCACATACCATGGCCGGTGTAACCCGCACCACAGAGGGCACATCATGCTCTTCAAAGCGCCACTCGTTCATCAGCGTGCCACGCTGCTCCATCACCAGGCAACGATGCCCGTGAAGTTCATCCGGATGCACAGGTGCCCCGTGTGTTTCAAGGTAGTCTTTTGACGCGACAAGTACCCGATGATTGGGGCGGATAAATTTTGTGACCAGATTGCTGTCCGGGAGGTTGCCGAAGCGCACGCTCATGTCCAGACGGTTAGCAATCAAATCCACCACGCTTTCACTCAGATAGACAGAGCTTCTGACTTCAGGATACAGGCGGGAAAAATCGAGCAGTGCGGCTGAAAGATACTGCCGACCAAAATCTGAGGGGGCTGAAATACGCAGGCTGCCGCTGACTATCCCGTCTTTCTGTGCCAGTTTCGACTCTGCCTGCGCCACTTCCTCCATCACGCGAAGTGCGGCGTGGTAAAAATCCTCACCTGCACGTGTCAGTGCAATTGCACGGGTGGAGCGATTAAACAGCCGGGTCTGATAGCGTTCTTCCAGCGCCTTTAACCGTGCCGTCATGGTGGCAGGTGAAAGATTCATCCGCCTCCCTGCGGCAGCCAGTCCACCGGCTTCAACGACTTCCACCAGTAACGTCATGTCTTCAAACTTACCCATTATTCCAATTTCCTGAATAGATAATCAGTCATCACTGCCATTATCAAAGCGACTCGCAGGACGTAAAGTCAAGCACAATCAACCGTTCCGGAGAACAGAACATGCCTCAACACACACTTTTCGAGACCACATCTGTTGGTACACACACACTTAAAAACCGTATTGTGATGGCTCCTATGACCCGGGCCCGTACCGCGCAGCCAGGCAATGTTCCTACCGCGCTGATGGCGGAATATTATCAGCAACGCGCCAGCGCTGGTCTTATCATCACTGAAGCAACGCAGATTTCAGCCCAGGGGCAAGGGTATTCCTGGACGCCAGGGATTCATTCAGCTGAGCAGGTGACAGGATGGCGTCTGGTAACGGAGGCTGTCCATTGCACGGGCGGCACTATTTTTTCACAGCTGTGGCATGTGGGGCGTATGTCCCATGAAAGTTTTCACCCGGACGGTAAACCGGTGGCTCCCTCTGCGCTTTCACCTGATGCAAAGGTGTGGGTAGTAAACCAGGAGGGCGTCGGTGAAATGGTCGATTGTCCGGTGCCGCGTGAGCTGACCCGTGACGATATTCAGCAGGTGATTGCGGATTACCGTCAGGCGGCCATTAATGCGATGGAAGCCGGATTTGATGGCGTGGAAGTCCACGGTGGTAACGGGTACCTGATTGACCAGTTCCTGCGTCGCTCCTCGAACAAACGTACTGATGAATACGGTGGCAGCCTGGCAAACCGCGTGCGTTTTGCTCAGGAAGTACTGGAAGCCATCAGCGAAGCCATTGGTCCGGAGCGTACCGGTATTCGCCTGGCCCCGTTTATCACCCAGCGCGGCATGGATGACCCACAGGCGATTGAGGCGATTCTGGTGCTGGCTGCCTGGTGCGAAACAAAGGGTATCGCCTTTATCCATCTGGCAGAAGCCGACTGGGATGATGCGCCGCAGGTCCCTTATGAGTTCCGTGAAACCCTGCGGGCGACCTTCAGCGGCACGATTGTTGTGGCAGGAAATTACACCCGGGAAAAAGCGGAAAAACTGCTGGCTGCGGGAATTGTGGACCTGGTCGCTTTCGGCCGTCCGTTTATCGCCAACCCGGACTTTCCTCACCGTCTGAAAGAAAATCTGCCGCTGGCTGCGATGGGTAACCCGGCAACATTGTTTGGCGGTAGTGAAGTGGGTTATACCGATTATCCCTCCCTGACAACCGAGGTCTGAGTTATGACGCAGCGTACACTGATTATTGGTGGAGCAACCGGTATCGGATTTGCAGTGGCGCAACTGCTGGCCGGGCGGGGCGGGCACGTTATTCTTGCTGGCCGGGACGACAATAAACTCTCGGATGCGTGTCAGCGTTTGCAGGTAACTGGTGCCAGTGCGGAAACTGTCGTGTTGAACATCGCGGATGAAAAACAGGTGGCGATACTGGGCAAGACGCTGGAACCAGTGGACCATATTATCGTGACGGCAGGGTCGCAGGCACCAGGTGGCGTGTTGACTGCACTGGATTTATCTGCAGCAAGACAGGCCTTTAATACCAAGTTCTGGGGTAGCCTGGCCGTAGCGCATCATCTGAGTGGAAAAATCAAACCGGGCGGTACGCTGACCCTGACCACAGGTTTCCTTTCGCGGCGTACCGTACCCGGTACGATAGTGAAAACCACCATTAATGCCGCGCTTGAATCCGCGGTGAAAATGCTGGCGAAAGAACTCTCTCCGTTGCGGGTTAATGCCGTCAGCCCTGGTCTCACGAATACCGAAGCCTATGCGGGTATGACGCTTAAGGACCGTCAGAAAATGCTGACCAGAGCCGCTGAGAATTTGCCGGCTAAAGCGTATGGTCGCGCAGAAGATCAGGCAAAAGGGTATTTGTTTGTGATTGATAATCCGTATGTTACTGGCAGCGTGGTGGATATTGACGGAGGTGCGCTTATCAACTGATAACGCCTCTGCCAGCCGATGCTATACCGGGACCTGCTTAAAGGCCCCTTAATCGATACGGCTGACCACACCGACTGTCCGGTGAGGTCTTTCGCTGGTAAAGATTTATCTGTACCCATATGCCTCTCTTTGCATCCCTTCCTTGATTTTTGCAACGAAACGCGCATATCTCAGTAATAATTTAGCGATTTATCGCATGGCACTCGCTAGCATATCCTGTGATACATGATTTTGATTCTAAGGTTACAAGATGACTCGGTGCATAATCTTGTCATTTTTTATGTTAACGCATAGCGTGTGGTTGGTGTGGTCGAACCCTCTCCTGAGGCGAAGTGTTGGCTTTATTGATACCGTCGGTAATCAGGCCTGGTTTGACGCTCATGAGGGCTCGCGTATTGTGTGTGAGAAAATGGTGAAGAAGCATCCGGTTGGTCGCTCCGGTCGACCGGAAGAGGTAGGGGCGCTGTGTCTGTTTTTGAGCAGTGATAAAGCGGGTTTTATTGCTGATACCACCATTTTGATGGACGGTGAAATATTAAATGAGCTGGTGGAAAACACTGAGGTGAGTGAGTCAACTCGAGTGAGTTGATATTATTATTTTTAGGCATATGCTGCATATGATCGAGTAAAGAATTGAAGCATGACGGGATAATATAATTTCCATGATTATGTGCAAAGGGTGATTAACATTTAATCGTAATCTAAAGATATATAAATTATATCTTTAGATTATTGAGTAATGCGATTAGTGGAACTTATTACTGAGACAAACTGAGGATGGTGCGTATATTTCTCGCGCTGGTCGCTATGATATCAATTGCCCCTGTCCGTAATGCTCCCATGATTGACATTGCTTTGGTGTTTTCTGAAGCGATAGCAATCACACATGGAATTTGTCGCAACTCTTCGATACTCAATCCAATGACGCGATCATCCATCACGGTATTGACATGTTTACCCTGGGCATTAAAGAAGTCATAACCCGCGATATCGCCCGTCACCCCTTGATGGAGACTAGCATCGTTGATTTCCTGTGGCGTGAACCAACCGAGTTTTACCATATAGCTGTTCTCGTTCATATCGCCAATACCCACCAGGGCGATATCCGCTTTGCGAGCACGATCAAGCGTCTCCTTGATAGTGCCATTGCGCATGAGTGCCACTTTAAGTTCAGGATTCTCAACATAGGCTGGGGCATAGAGAGATTCACTGCTGCCGCCAAACTTCTTCGCCAGCAAACGGCTAATATGGTCGGCGTTGATAACGTCTCCAGGCCGATGCGTCCCGCCAATGCCGCAAATGAAACGGCAATCTTTTGCCTGGATAGGGCTGGTATATTCAGCAACAGCTGCCACATTACGCCCCTGACCGACCGTGACCACCATATTGTCGCGCAGATTATTCGCCAGATAATTGGAGACCAGAGCAGCCACCTGACGGCGCTGTTCATCTTCGTCATTATGATCAAGGGCAATTAATGCGCGGGTGATAGGAAAGCGTTCCTGCATCTGCTTTTCAAGCTGGGTACTGAACACCGGATGATAGCGGACGTTAATCTCAACAATGCCTTCTTCTTTAGCACGCTTCAGCAATCGTCCGATTTTAATACGTGAAAAGCCAAATCGATTGGCAATCTCTTCTTGTGTCACCTCATCGCAGTAGTACGCAATGGCTATCTCGGTGAGTAGTTCAAAATCCTGAGTCTGGCTGGATTTATCCATGCGAGGTGGGTTCTCCATAAGAAGGGAAAGAATGTTGACACTGCCATTTGGCGTAAATTGTACCAGAACTACTGCAGTAGATAAAAAGATCTACTCCGCCATCAGGGGATGGCGGAGTGTTGCATCAGCGTTTGATTCTGTCGATTTTCAACATTCTCGCGATAACTTTATCCAGTTCCTGCTCTTCAAAAATCACTTTCCAGTCTGGTTTGACGATTTTTTCACGGCCATATTCCATTGCGATCATACAAGCGTCAGAGAACGGGTTGGTTGCGCGGAAGGCGACGGCAAGGGCAATCTGAATGTGCCCGTATAGCATTGCTTTTGCGGCTTCTTCCGGAACACCACTGTGCTTCACCGTCTCATCCAGGGCTTCTTTCATAAAAGCACCGACCATACAGGCCACGGTTTCTACAAGCGTTGGTTCCAGGTAAGCAAGCTGTTTTACCGTGACCCAATGCACCTGCTCAACCGGACCATACATACAGCTGATAACTTTCCCTAATGCGGCTTTTTGTGCATCGCTGCCAGTCTCGTAGGAAGCGGCAACATGCTGTACTGCCGCAATGCCGCCAAAGGCATCTTCATGTTCTTCTTTGGTGTAACGCTGCAGAAATACTGAAGGGTGGCATGGATGCGCAACGGCGTACTCAATGTCCTCGCGTTGGGCGATGAGATTAGCGTAAGCGGCGGCTGGATCCAGGGTCAGCAAAATTGCCCCGGGTTTCATCTGTGGAACTACGGATTCAGAGACTTTCCCTAAAGCAATATCGGGCACAGCCAGAATCACCACATCGCTGAGCGGAACAACGGACTGCGCATC
The DNA here is from genome assembly GCF_028069825.1 of Citrobacter sp. Igbk 14. Classification (NCBI taxonomy): domain Bacteria; kingdom Pseudomonadati; phylum Pseudomonadota; class Gammaproteobacteria; order Enterobacterales; family Enterobacteriaceae; genus Citrobacter; species Citrobacter sp. Igbk 14. The sequence continues at coordinate 23,133 of NZ_JANEWM010000033.1, read as the reverse complement.
GGAAAGCTCTCGTCCTTTAGCCGTTATCTGTTGCTGCGCAGTTGGTGAGTTTTCACAATAGAAAACGTGGTATGCGCTTTTCTGGAAATTGGCCGAAATACGCATGCCCATTTTTCCGCCGGCACCAATGACGGTAATCGTTTTTAATTCAGCAGACATGATCAGACTCCTTGGATTTTGTTGAAGAAACATTCATTAAGGTTTGTTTATCAAGCAGATACTTCATGTTATGTTCGGTCCAGGCAGCTTCGAGACGACACGTGCTTTCACTATCGCCCTGCCAGGGTAGCCAGTGCTCAATGATCTGGTTAATGTCGCGAGCCTGCGGCTGAACATGCTGATAAATATCGTCATAGCGCAGTAGCCCTTCACCCAGCGGACAACCAGCCAGCGTAAAGCCTACCCACCCGTCGCGGCGGGAGAAGGCGAAATCTTTCACGTGCCAGTTCAGTACGTAAGGTGCAGTTTTCGCCACCACATCCATGGGTAATTCCAGGCTGGCGACACAGTTGGCCGGATCAAGACAAATGCCCACCTGCGCTGCGTTAATCGCTTTCACCAGCGTAATGTTGTCGTCGGTAGGCACCTGTTCATACGTTTCAAAGCAGATCGCCACGCCCAGCTCCATAAACGCCGGCAGCACCGCCTCCACGCTGCGCTGTGCTTCGCTTAGCGTCGGACGATGATCAGGACTGTTGATCATGGTGCGCAGCAGCGAGCAATTCAGCTCGCCAGCAATCGCCAGATAACGTTGCAGATGCTCCGTCTTTACGCCTTTAGTGCCCAACTCCAGCGTGATACCTGCGCGCGCGGCATGTTCCCCCAGACGTACCCGCTCCCGGGAGGACCACTCGGTGATTTGCGGATAATCGCAGATCTGAAATACCGTCGCGCCAAGTCGTTTGCTGTCATCTATGGCGTCGAACAAGCTCATGGGTTTGACCGCTTTTTCTGATAATTGCCAGAAATACGCGTAGGTGCTGAGTCCAGTTTTCATGCGTTTTCCTTCGTCTCGGCGTGAGTTAACAGGGAGTAAGCTTCATCAAGGATTGCCTGTATCGCCGCCGGCTGATGGGCGAAGCGTCCGAGGAACAAACCATCGACATTCGGCCATAGCGCGCTAAGCAAACCGGGTCCGGCGCTGCCGCCGTAAATCACGCGGTGATTGCCCGCGACAGACGACAAATGAGCCCGTAGCCCAGCACACACAGACCGGATATATTCGGCAGAAGCGGGTTGCGGCGCACCAATGGCCCACTGCGGCTCCCAGGCAAAAATCAAATCCCCGGTGAGGGCATGCTGTTGCAGAAAATGAATAATGACGCTCGCCTCCTGAATGGCGAACGCAGTGGCACCGGCAATGGGCAGTTGTTGAGGCTCGCCAATACAAATAACCGGCGTTAACCCATTCTCCAGCGCCAACTGGACTTTGCGGCAAATAACCACATTGTCCTCATGAAAATGACGACGACGCTCAGCATGGCCGATTTCAACAAACTTTCCGCCCATTTCGGCAACCATCGCCGCGCTGTTTTCTCCGGTCCATGCGCCCGGTGCCGTGGGTGCGATATTCTGCACCCCTACCTGCATCGCCGTACCGTCAAAAGCACGCAGCGTTGCATCAATCGCGGGAGTGGAGGGAAAGGTAAACAAGGTGGTTTGCGCATAAGCCTTCAGCAACGGATGTTGCCGAACGATGTCTGCTACCTGTCGGCTCCAGTCAAGGGTTTGCTCATAGCCGAAATACATCTTCAGGCTCACGCCGAGCGTCAGCTTCACTGACATACCGCCCCCTCTTTCTCGCTATCCGGGATGGCCGTAAAGCAGCGACTTACCGCCGTGACGATCATCGCCAGTGAAACCGCACCCGCATCAGGCGTCCCCAGGCTACGTTCGGCAAGCGGACGCGCACGACCTATTTTCGGCAGCAACTGGGCGGTATTTTGCGCACACTGTTCGGCATGGCAGGCGGCGTGACTCCACGCCTGCGACAGCGGTAACCCTTTTTCCACTTCCGCGCTTAACACATCGCTGAACGGCAGTAACACATCCACCAGCGTTTTGTCGCCAGGCTTTGCTTTACCAAAATGCATCACGCCATGCGCAGCATCATGCACGGCGCGGGCGACGGCAGCGGCCTGTGGATGCTGTTGATTGCCAATACCGGTGCCAATGGTATTTAAGATAACGCCCCAGATAGCCCCCGAGGTGCCGCCCGCTTTATCGGCCCACGCGTCGGCAGCCTGCTGCAGAACGGTGCCTGCACCGGCTCCCAGCGCCAGATAATGATGCGCACTGTCCCGTGCCGCACGCACACCGCGCACCATACCGATACCGTGATCGCCATCTCCGGCCACCGCATCGATACGTCCTAACTCTTCCTCATTTTCAATGACCACATCGGCAAGCGCATCCATCATCGCCACCACGCGAACGGCGGCAGCGCGCGAGACCTCAGATGCTGCAGGTACCACTTCCTGCTGGAGTTCATCCCCGTCGCGGGTCCGTAACGGCTGAGCAACGATCACCGAACCACGCTTAAAGGCCGGGCTGTAAGCGGGGGCAAGCCATAGCGTCTCCAGTTCTTCGGTAAACCACGCAAGCGTCAACGAAAGGCCCGCCATATCGAAACTGGTTACGAATTCACCGACCTGGATATCGGCAAGGATAATGCCTTGCTCGCTCAGACGCTGTTGTACGCTGTGCCAGAGCACAAACAACTCTTCATATTTGACCGAGCCAAGGCCGTTTAAGATGGCCCCCACGCGCGCGCCGTTGACGCTGACGCCTGGCGGAATATCGTTGAGCAGATGTTCAACCAGCATGTCGGCCAGTTCATCTGCCCCCGGAACCGCTATTTCGCGGATCCCCGGCTCGCCGTGGATCCCCATACCAAAGCCCATCCGCCCTTCCGGAACGGTAAACAGGGGATGCTCCGCCCCCGGCAATGTACAGCCGGAAAAGGCCACACCGATGGTGCGGGTGCGGTCATTGGCTTGTCTGGCGACGGCCAGCACCGCTTCCAGCGAGGCCCCCCGTTCCGCCGCGGCAGCCGCCGCTTTAAACACCACTAAATCTCCAGCCACACCGCGGCGTTTTTCCATTTCATTTTTTGTTGCGCTGGTAATGTCATCAGTAACGGCGATCAGCTCGCAGGGAATGCCTTCAGCCATCAGACGTTCCCGTGCAAGACCAAAATGCAGGACATCTCCGGCGTAGTTGCCAAACGCTAACAACACGCCGGCACCGTTGTGGGCGGCTTTTGCTACCGCGCAAATCTGCTGTGCTGAGGGCGAGGCGAATAAATTCCCCATCGCCGCGCCGTGGGCCAGTCCCTGCCCCACCAGCCCGGCAAACGCCGGGTAGTGTCCCGATCCACCGCCGATAACAATTGCCACCGTTCCTGGCTGACTTTGGGTATTGCGAATAACCCCACCCGGCACCTGGCGTACGACTTCAGCATTGGCGCTGACGAAACCAGCGACCATTTCTTTGGCAAACTCGGAGGGATTATTAAATAGCCATGTCATATTAGTGCTCTCCTGCTCGTTTCATCTTCACATCGGCAGCATTGGACGTGTGGGGAATACGGCTTAATACCAGCATCAGGATTGCCGACAACAGCATAAACCCGCCCACCACCATCATTGGTGCCAGATAACTGTGCGTCACATCATGCAGCGCACCGGTAATGTAGCCCGCCGAAAAACCAGCCACATTACCGAGGGTATTGATGAGCGCCACGGCGGCGGCGGCGGACGCGCCAGACAGAAACTGAGTCGGCAAGGTCCAGAAGTTTGGCAGTGCGGCAAAAATGGCGCTGGCGGTTAGCGAGATCACCACCATGGTGGCAAACGGTGTGTCCATATACAGCGCGGTAGGGACGGAAATTGCGCCGACCAGGGCTGGCAAAGCGATATGCCACGTTTTGCAACCACGCCGCGACACATCCCGGGACCAGAAATACATGACAATCGCTGCCACCAGGTACGGCGCGCCGGTGATCAGACCTTTCTCCATTACGCCGAAGGTCACGTTAAACTGGCTCTGGAAACCGCTGATGATGGTGGGAAGGAAGAACGCCAGCGCGTACAGACCGTAGACAAAACCAAAGTAGATCAGGCACAGCACCCAGACGCGCGCGTTGGACATGACCGAACGCAGGCTATGGTTAGCAGCACTGGATTTCTGTGCGTCTTCACGCGCCAGTTCGCTATTCAGCCATGCCTTTTCTTGTCGGGTCAGCCATTTGGCATCGTCAGGCTTATCAATCAGATAGAACCACGCGATGATACCCACAACGATGGCCGGAATGGATACGCCAAGGAACATAACGCGCCAGCCTTCCAGACCAAACAGACCGTGCTGATTGATAAACCAGGCTGCCAGCGGTGCGCCAAATACGACGGTCAGCGGCTGCGCCAGATAGAACAGCGCCAGAATTTTGCTGCGATGACGAGCCGGAACCCAGGCGCTCAGGAAGAATATGGCCCCTGGGAAGAAGCCCGCTTCCGCCACACCCAGCAGCAGGCGCAGGATATAAAGCCCTTCAACATTACTCACCCAAGTGAATAACAGAGAAACGATCCCCCAGGAAACCATGATACGCGCCAGCCAGCGACGCGCGCCGTATCGGTGCAATGCCAGATTGCTGGGGACTTCCAGAAGAATATAGCCAATAAAGAAAATCCCTGAGGCCAGCCCGAATTGCGCAACCTGGAGGCCAAGGTCCTGCATCATGCCGTTAGGACCAGCGAAAGAGATCGCGGTTCTGTCGAGGAAGTTAATAAAGAACATCAAAGCCACAAAGGGGACGAGACGCATGGAGATCTTACGAATCGCTGATTTTTCTACGTCAACCGCTACGTTTTGATGAGTGCTGGTCACAGTATCTCTCCTTCCGGGCAACCTGGTTACCGGTGGGATCAGAGGGTAAATGTTCTTGCCGTATTACTAGCAATGATGAATAAGCGTAATTCCATTCCTGGTTGTGTAATCCATTTACATTCACGCTACATGACAAATGAACATTAGCAGTTCATAAGATTCGTGCATATGAGCATCAAATGAAATTGTGATCGCCCTCAAAATGTCTTTTTTAAGCGATGCGAGGGGTTGCATAGTCATTATTGGGGGTGGTAGCAATCTTTTTGACTGTTCATATGAAAACATATTGAACTTATGTTTATTAAAAGCTACTTTTTACTCAACCAGAATTTGTTCATATGATAGATCTTCGTTCACATGAACATTTCAAATCCCCTGTTCCACAATGTGAGGAAACCGTTATGTTAACAATCGCGATTGGTGCTGATGATGCGGCAACTGACCTGAAAAACCAGGTGAAATCCCACTTACAGTCGAAAGGCATAGAAGTTGTCGACTTCAGCCATGATGTCGATGACAACCCGCTGATTTATCCGGATATCGCTTTTAATCTGGCCAGCGCCATTGGCGACGGTACCTACCCACGCGGCATTCTGTTGTGCGGTACGGGGATCGGTATGGCGATTGTGGCTAACAAAGTCCCCGGCGTACGCGCCGCGCAATGCCATGATACCTATTCCGCCGAGCGCGCACGCAAAAGCAACGACGCTCAGGTAATGACTTTAGGCGCACGCGTTATCGGTCCGGAACTGGCAAAAAACATCGTTGATGTCTGGCTGGCATCTGAGTTCGAGGGGGGGCGCTCCGCACCGAAAGTCGACAGAATCAGCCACTACGAGAAATTGGGTAAGTCTGCATAACACCATTAGCCGCTCAACCTCTGTTCTTTGAAAGGATCAAGATTATGAGTCAGTTAGATGAACTTAAACGCCTTACCACCGTCGTGGCTGACAGCGGTGACATTGAAGCAGTGCGTCGTTTTAAACCTCAGGATGCCACCACTAATCCGTCGCTCATTCTCAAAGCCGCGGCAATCCCGCACTATCAGCACCTGATCGATGATGCCGTTGAATTCGCCATTAAACAGGGCGGGTCCGAGGCCACACAGATACTCAACGCCAGCGATAAACTGGCAGTGAATATCGGGCTGGAGTTATTGCGTCATGTACCTGGTCGCGTCTCTACCGAAGTCGACGCCCGCCTCTCCTTTGACCGTGGCCTATGTGTCGCCAAAGCACGCAAACTTATTCGCCTGTATCAGCAACAGGGCATTGATAAATCTCGCATTCTTATCAAACTCGCCGCGACCTGGCAGGGTATTCGCGCCGCGGAAGAACTGGAAAAAGAAGGCATTAACTGCAACCTGACGCTGCTGTTCTCTTTCGCCCAGGCCCGCGCCTGCGCTGAAGCCGGGGTGTACCTGATCTCACCGTTTGTGGGGCGGATTTACGACTGGTATCAACAGCATCAGCCGCAAACAACATACCAGGCAGACCGCGATCCGGGCGTAGTATCGGTACGAGACATCTACCACTATTACAAAGCACACGGTTATCCGACGGTCATCATGGGGGCCAGCTTCCGCAAAACAGAGCAGGTACTGGCGTTAGCCGGGTGCGATCGCCTGACGATTTCCCCTGCTCTGCTGAGCGAACTGGATGCGCACGAAGGTGAAGTTGAAAGAAAACTGCGTACCCCTGTTGCGATGGAACACCGTCCATCGCCGATAAGCGAAGCTGAATTTTACTGGCAGCACCATCAGGATGCGATGGCGGTGGATAAGCTGGCTGAAGGCATTCGTCTGTTCGCCCAGGATCAGGAGAAACTTGAAGCGCTGCTTGCCGCCCGGCTGGCAACGCAAAAGGGGACCGCCGATGCCAGCGCGTAAAACTCTTGCCAATGCTATTCGTGCGCTGAGCATGGACGCAGTACAGAAAGCCAAATCCGGTCATCCGGGTGCCCCGATGGGTATGGCTGACATTGCCGAAGTCCTGTGGCGTGATTTCCTGAACCATAACCCGACTAACCCGGCCTGGGCTGACCGTGACCGCTTTGTGCTGTCCAACGGTCACGGCTCCATGCTGATTTACAGCCTGCTGCACCTCACCGGCTACGACCTGCCGATGTCTGAGCTGCAGAACTTCCGTCAGCTGCACTCCAGAACCCCGGGTCACCCGGAAGTCGGTTACACCGCCGGTGTGGAGACCACCACCGGCCCGCTGGGTCAGGGTATTGCCAACGCTGTCGGTATGGCTATCGCTGAAAAAACGCTGGCGGCGCAGTTCAACCGTCCGGGCCACGACATCGTTGACCACTTTACTTACGCGTTCATGGGCGATGGCTGCATGATGGAAGGCATTTCTCACGAAGTGTGCTCCCTGGCCGGTACCCTGAAGCTGGGCAAACTGGTGGCGTTCTACGATGACAACGGCATCTCCATCGACGGTCACGTTGAAGGCTGGTTCACCGATGACACCGCCAAACGCTTTGAAGCCTACGGCTGGCACGTGGTGCGTGGCGTTGATGGCCACGATGCTGACGCGATTAAGCGCGCCGTTGAAGAAGCCCGCGCGGTGACCGACAAGCCGTCCCTGCTGATGTGCAAAACCATCATCGGTTTCGGCTCTCCGAACAAAGCCGGCACCCATGACTCTCACGGTGCACCGCTGGGTGATGCAGAAATCGCGCTGACCCGTGAACAGCTGGGCTGGAACTACGCGCCGTTCGAGATCCCGTCTGAAATCTACGCGCAGTGGGATGCGAAAGAAGCCGGCCAGGCAAAAGAAGCGGCCTGGAACGAGAAGTTCGCTGCTTATGCCAAAGCCTTCCCGCAGGAAGCCGCTGAATTCACCCGTCGTATGAAAGGCGAAATGCCGTCTGACTTCGACGCAAAAGCGAACGAGTTCATTGCTAAACTGCAGGCGAACCCGTCCAAAATAGCCAGCCGTAAAGCATCCCAGAACGCCATCGAAGCGTTTGGTCCGCTGTTGCCGGAATTCCTCGGCGGCTCCGCGGACCTCGCGCCATCGAACCTGACTATCTGGTCTGGCTCGAAAGCCATTAATGAAGACGCTGCCGGTAACTACATCCATTACGGTGTGCGTGAATTCGGTATGACCGCTATCGCGAACGGTATCTCCCTGCACGGTGGTTTCCTGCCGTACACCTCCACCTTCCTGATGTTCGTCGAATATGCCCGTAACGCGGTGCGTATGGCGGCGCTGATGAAACAGCGTCAGGTGATGGTCTACACCCACGACTCCATCGGTCTGGGCGAAGACGGCCCGACTCACCAGCCGGTAGAGCAGGTGGCTTCCCTGCGTGTGACGCCGAACATGAGCACATGGCGTCCGTGTGACCAGGTTGAATCTGCCGTTGCGTGGAAATACGGCGTTGAACGTCAGGACGGCCCGACCGCGCTGATCCTCTCCCGCCAGAACCTGGCCCAGCAGGAGCGTACTGCAGAGCAGCTGGCGAACATCGCTCGCGGCGGCTACGTGTTGAAAGATTGCGCTGGTCAGCCAGAACTGATCTTCATCGCGACCGGTTCTGAAGTTGAGCTGGCGGTTGCAGCGTGGGACAAACTGACTGCTGAAGGCGTGAAGGCGCGCGTGGTTTCCATGCCGTCTACCGACGCGTTCGACAAGCAGGATGCCGCATACCGTGAATCCGTACTGCCGAAAGCGGTCTCCGCTCGCGTTGCAGTGGAAGCGGGTATCGCTGACTACTGGTTCAAATACGTGGGCCTGAACGGCGCAATCGTCGGGATGACTACCTTTGGTGAATCTGCTCCGGCAGAGCTGCTGTTTGAAGAGTTCGGCTTCACCGTCGACAACGTTGTCGCGAAAGCAAAAGAACTGCTGTAATTGTTTTTTCTCTGAAATGAAAGGGTCGCTTTGGCGGCCCTTTTTATATCGACACGTGGTTGGCTGCACTTTATGCCTGCACGTTGTGCGATATGGCACCGCACTCGGAAAAAAGAGTAGCAAACCTGGTATACTTAGGAAAGAGTATGGATAAATCTTTCCGACTAATGCTTATAATAACTTGCACAATTAGCTGTGCGAATAGCTGAAAGTGGCGAATATATCACCCTATAGACTTTGTCGTGCTTTTAGTAGTATTCATGTTTTATAACCTCTGAACTTCATCAAAGGGATAACAATAGCAGTGAAAAATAGAAATATAGTTTGGTAGAACGACGATACAGCATCAAAAATAGAGTGGCCCATTTCGAGAGTTATACTCGGGAAGCTGAAAAAGATTTAAAAACATATTGAGGGTGAGGGGATGTACACTAAGTATCTTTCTTTGGTTGCAGCGCTGATAGCAGTGGCTAACGGAATTATTATTGCGGGTAACGATCTAGTGTTTGGTACGAGATCTGGTTTGCCTGTAGTAAGCGCGGTTATTGCAGTTATATTTGTAGCGCTGGGTTTTTTTGTTTGGCGGTTGGGGCAGCTTTTCTGGCAGTTGGAGCGTGAGATAAATACATCAAGTAGCACTTACAGAGCGCTCTCCCGGTTAATGGTGATAGCTTTTACGATTGTCGGTTTGGTGATGCTGTGTGCTCTTTACGGCTTATATAGTAGAATTTTGCAAGATGCAGCTATTTTTGGATGATGACATTAAAAACAGGGCGATTGGGTATAAAGCAGAACGGTAGACTGGTCGTATCATGCCGATGTGGTGCTTATCTGTGAACTTGATGAACAGTGGCGTTTTGTCGGCAACAAGGCGCTGTAGCACTGGTTCTGATAGTTGTATAGCACGAAAACAGGTGATGATCTGGTTTACCTATTAGTTCGCGAATCGCTGACATTATTTTATCGACAGAGTCCGATACCAAGATGATAGCCAGTGACAACTGGGGATGTTACGCCCGAGAAGTGCCGAAGGGTAAATATCTAGCGGCTAAAATTTTCAATTAGCGCATTGAGTGTAATAGCCTGACACTGAGAACCAGAATCAAACAACTGCACAGCTTTCTGTTCCATCGACTGAGCCTGGTCAGGAGTCACATCAGTTCTTAATCCCATATCCATTGTGTAGGCCATACACCGCATTACAGCATTCATCTCGTTCATATCTGCCTGAGAAACACCTTCAGCATTGACGCATGTAACCGTGAACAATCCCAGGATAAGTACCAGCACTTTCTTCATTATCTACCCACCTACAAAAAAACCGCCATAGTTGAAGGGGTAGATTATTACATTATTAGTAAGCGCACAGCGAGAGCCGTATTGACGGGGATGAGTCATTCAGTTGGCGGGGTTACGCTTCAGGGTAACAGTTCGCTGACCTGATTGACTGGCCAGTCAGCTAGGGGTCAGTTTGGATATCGAAAATTATCGTACGTAAAGGTTGATTTTTGTACTACTAGGCTGCGATAAGGGAGATAGACCACGTTGATAGGATGCTTTGAGCGAAGTGCAGACATTTTACTCATGGCAGTGGAGCGTTCCCGATTAATTAGACAGCACTTTCCAGTAACAAATTTAATTTGTATTTTTCGATCCCGGACAAGCAATACTTGTTGCAATTGATGATCGATGAATTCTTTTTTGAGTGCCTGCAACGATTAACATCATTGGTAATCACGGAAAGTAAGATGTCTTAATACTTGCATATCTTTAACAGAAAATTCATGTAGTTGATGACTATGATGGTCATCGCCTTTAATGAAATATCTACGTCCCAAAATCCCGTTCTAACCGCGAGTAAAATATCCGGCGTGGGGCATCAGGGAACAACGGCTGAAATTATCCCGCATTACGCTGGCGCCAGCTTAGCCCTGGCCACCAGCTTGAAGGGAGTTTCCGCTATTGATTTCTGAAGAACGCGGTCCTTGAAAGGGTCATTTGCGTCTGGCAGTCGACCATTTTCTTGACTTCAGCATCTGTTCCCTGCATTGAAACTTTACCGCACATAGCGTCCTTAGTTTTGATCCACTGGCGCTGAGAAGGCAGCAACTCTTTTTTCTTCTCTGGTGTTAATGTGCTCCAAGCGGTATTCAAATCAGAGTCAGCATTCGCAAAAGCCATTCGGGACTGATCAAGGTTGTCAGCTTTTTGTTGCTGAGGCTGCTGGTAGGATTGTTGTTGAATGGTTTGCTGAACCTGCTGCTCCGCCTCATATTTAGCCTGTTGCTGCGCCCTGAGTTGTGCCTGTTGTTCCGCTTCAATTTGACTTTGCTGGGCATCCTTAGCCTGCTGGATTTTCTGCTGCTCAACGATCGGGTTGATGATGGAAAGCGATGTCAGTGCAGCGGCACCCACTGATATTGGGTTATCAGAAGAAGCTTTCACAAAAACGTTTTTCTGATCGTCGGTTGCCTGTGCGGTGTAGGAGATGCGTTTTGAAAAGGCGTTTGCGTTGTTATCCAAAGACAGGCTTTCCATTTGCTTGTCGAGATTACGGTTAAAGTTCTTTCTGTAAGCATCAGAAAGCTGTGCGTACTCGTTCGCAGGTAGGGTCATCGTCACGGTCCCTTCACAAGTTTTCATTGTGCTGCCCGTGTCACTTGAAGTTGTGGAGATTTCAGAGATGGTCAGTTTAATCTTGTCCAAAGCGCTTCGTTTGGTCTGATTAGTGACGTCAGGGTATTTGTCGACCTGTTCAGAGAGACCTTCATAAGCAGATTTTTTTATTAAATCCATGAGAGCTGACTGGGTCATTTCAGAGGAACAACCGATCACGTCTTTTTTGTTATCACAGCCTGTAATGGCAACGGCGAGTAAGAGTGCTGAGTATTTTAATCTCATGAGTTCCCTTTAGAGTAAGGATTGGCTTTTAAGAGGCGGTCTGTAATCAGTCTGGAGGGCTATAGCAAACAGCGCTGAACACTGAACGCATCACAAGCAAGAACCAAGGTGGTATCGGCAAAGACTGTGGAATCTTTAATTCAACTGATGAGAACGGTATGCACAAGGTTCAGTATCGATTATCCCGATGCAGGAAACCTGCAAGGCAGGTTTTGCTGCTGAACTTAAAAAAAGCTAGGTAAAGTCGGTACTGGCGTACCATTTATGACCTTTCACCTCCGCGGTGCACGAAAAAAATTCCGCAGAAATTCGTTCTTGGCTCATGTGTTCTGCTCCCTTCAAATTAATGCAGACCAAACTTAGCAACTTCCGCTCCTGGCACGAAGCCGACTATACGCCTGAAGTATCATAGCTTAATTGGTTCGCTACACTCGCCACTGGGAGCGACTACCTACGTTCTCTTCCCCCGTCCCATCTTCAGTACCTCATAAAAGGTCCCTCGCCCAAGCCCGTCTGACAACAATTCTCGCTCCTGAGCCAGCGTTTTCAGCTTTCGAAGTATCCGATCCGAAGCCGGCTTATCAGACGTCCCGTAACGCCCATCAGTCTCCTCAACCAGAAGCTGAACCAGTAGCCAGCAGAGTCGGGCTGTATTCTCCCGCGCTTTGTCACGCTTATGCATCCCACGCTGGGAAGGTTGTGCTGAAGCAGTGAGATCCGGTAGCGCATCGTCGCCGAGTGTCTTCAGCCACTTGCGGCCACGGCTGTTGCGTGACAGTTTCATCACCGCCTTAAGGCTGCGGGCCTTAATTTCTGGCGGCGTGAGTTCGTCATCAATAAGCCGCCAGGCCAGGGCAAACATTTCATCGGCATAGAACATGCGTTTATTCGCCGGGGCGCTGATCATGCCCGTTGCTTTGATGGTGCGGCTGATGGCGTCGTGCAGGATACGGTAATTTTCCTGATGTTCTTCCGGCAGGGCGTTTGCAGGTTGGGAAGCATCGAGGCCGAGAAGCAGAAGGGCGATATGCCGCGCTTCCAGCAGCGGCATATCACATTCCCGTTCAAACAGATTCTGACTAATGGGGCTGGTCACATTATTCTCCTTTCACGATCTGCAGCGGTTCTTCTGCACCGAGCAGCGCCTGTCGTCTGGCAGCATCAACGTAGTTTCCCCACCACTGCATCAGCGGTCGCCTTTGTTCCAGGTAATCGCTGCGGTTATAGGCCGCTTCGATCTCGTCTTCTTTCTGGTGTGCCAGCGCAGATTCCAGAACTTCACGGGGGAAATGACCTGCGCCTGCGGTCCTGGCGATGCTGCGCATGCCGTGGGCGACCAGTTCACCGCCAAACCCCATACGGATAAGCGCGGCGTTCGCGGTCTGTTGGTGCATATGCTCCAGTGGTTTGCGAATGCTGGGGAAAACCCACGGACGATGGCGGCTGACTGGCTCCATGATCTGAAGAACGCGCAGTGCCTGTTTGCTGAGCGGCACCGTATGCGAACGGTTCATCTTCATAAAGGTGTCAGGGATACGCCATTCTGCTTTTTTCATATCGATGTCACACCAGCGGGCGCTAACGGCTTCGCCGGGGCGAACCCAGGTCAGTAGCTCCCATTCGATAAGGCAGCGGGTTTCCTTGCGGATAGAGGCGTTCTGTAGCGCCAGCATCAGCCTACCCAACTCGCTGGGGTGGAGTGCGGGCATGTTCTGCTTTTTCGGTTTCTTGAAGCGGCGACCAGGTTGTCAGCCGGATTGAACTCGATGAGCTCTTCGGAGATGGCAAAGCGGAAGATTTCATTGAGCCGCGAGATAACCCGCCGCAGCGTTTCGAGGATGCCCTGTTCTTCCAGCGGTGTGAGGTGTTCCTTGAGTATTTTCGGGCGGATCTCGGTGACGGGCGTATGGCCCAGAGAAGGAAAGACGTGCATCTCCAGCGAACGCCAGATATCTTTGACGTGATCTTCGCTGAGTCCACAGGTCCGTTTTTTCTCTTCCAGCCACTGTCCGGCTACCTTTTCCAGCGTGCATTCATTCTGGATGCGTTTTTCTTCGGCTATTTCAGCTAAGTGTTGACGAGGAGCGATGCCCTGCCAGAGCAGCCGTCTGTACTGCGTGCGAGTTTCGCGGGCCATCGCCAGTGTAACGACCGGGTAAGGGCCAAGGCTGGTTTTGGTGCGCTTTTTGGTGACGGGATGATAATACTCGAAATGCCAGGCCTTCCTCCCTGAAGTCTTAACCAGCAAGTACAGGCCTTCACCGTCCCGTAGTTCATAATCTGTGCTACGGGGCTTCGCGCCAGCGATCTCCACATTTGTTAATGGTTTCAGTTGCTTAGGCATGTTTTAGCACCACGCTTTTTTAGCCCCACGATACCGTGGTGCTAAATATGGTGCCAAAAGGTCAAGATTCATACAGAGATCATGACCACACATGCAACAAAAAGCCTGCAACTCGTTGAAGTTACAGGCTTTTTTAAGGTTCATGATGCATCATGAATGAATGTTTGGTGGGCTGGCGGAGTCTGAATAATATTTTCAACATCATGTTTTTATTGTTTATTTTTCAATTCAACTTTCATTGGTATACCTAAGCGTATACCAATGGCGATTTGTTGCAATGTTTCCTGTGGTTAAGCGAACTTGTTTTTGAATAGATCACATCAAGAAAAAAACTTTTTTTACGGAAAACTGTTCACACTGTTCACTCGCCATTATTTATCTTTAATTTCAATGCGATATCCAGTGAACAGTCCGTGAACAGTGAACACTTTACTGTTCACTTTCCGGGATTTCAGATAAAAAAAGACCGGCTGATGCCGGTCCGGGTAGGTTATGTCGCGGTGGTTTCGTCGCACCGGGGCAGCCAGTCGGCGTTGCTTTCTTCCCTGAGCGCAAGATTCGTCTGCATACCCTGATTTGTTCGCCGCCTGGCGTAATTCAGCCCGTACTCTTTCAGCATCGATGACAGCCCTTTGCCGAACATGGTCAGGCTGAGTGTGTTCTTGTAGCCGTGTGCCTCCATGTAGACCAGATAGGCGTGATACAGGTACAGGCGCGGCTGTCGCGGGATGATATTCGCATTCCCCATGTACATACCGTCAGGCTCGGGCAGTGCCTCCAGATAGCCACAAAAATCGAACGTCGGGTCAGCGTCGCGCTTGATGCTGAGTGCCTCGTCGGAGTTCTGCTGCGACTGGAGCAGTGTGCGCGCGGTCATCGGGTCGCTGAACGTCTGCATGAGCTGGCGCACGATGACGGCCAGCTCCCGGGCGATTTTATCTTTCAGCTTCGGGTCACGCTCTTCCGGGGCAATCTGTTCCGGGAAGTGCATTATCACCCGGCGACGGGACACCCCGCCGCTGCGGTCGGTGAAGCGCATCGGGTTATTGTTCACGGCCAGTATCACCGCCGGAATATGGGTGGAGTATGCATCGCGGTATTTCGGGTCGACGGAGACCGCATCCCCGCCGGTGATAGCCTTGAGTCCTGCCCCGTCACCGCTCCATTTTTCCTGGTCAGGCAGGCGTATCAGCGAGAAGCCAATCAGCGCCGCGCGTTCGCGGGGCGACTCCAGCGTTTCGATAGTCGCCGACGTGGCGTTATCTTCCCCGGCGAGCATGGTCGCAATTTCGGCCAGAATACTTTTCCCGCTGCCGCCGGGACCGGTCACTTCGAGAAAGAGCTGCCAGTCGTAACGGTTCGCCAGCACCATAAACAGCGCGGCGAGTATCACGTCACGTTTATCGGCACGCGAACCGGCAGCGCGGTCGAGCCAGCGCCAGAAATTCGGCGCGTGCGTCTCCAGCGTTTCCCCCTCCACCGGCGGGGTGAAATCCACGTCGCACAGGGTGCGCAGCCAGTGCGATTTTCTGTGCGGGCTGAATATACCGCTTTTGGTATCAAGCACGCCGTTGCGAAAGCCAATCAGCCGCCGTGACGGGGCGTCCTGCTGCGGAATAATCAGTTTCAGGGTGTCGACCACCGAGGCAATTTTCCCCGACGAAAACGGGGCGCGCAGGCGCTGGAACAGCCCGGCCACGTCGCGCGCAAAGTCCGACGGCGGGATGATTTTCCAGATTCCCGCCTCATAGCGGGACAGGAGCTGCCCGTTTGCATCCACCGCCAGCGCTTCGCCGTAATGCTCATGCACCCGCATGGCTTTCTCACTGGTGCTCATGGCGGTAAATTCCGCCTCGCTCATGGTAGAGAAAGGGCTGTCAGCCGGTGGCCGGATGGCGTCATACATGGCTTTACGCGTGGCCTCCCCGCCGTGCTGTGTATACGCATCATTCCAGTCCCCGAACACCGGCGGCAGGGCGAGCACGCCCTCGCAGGACTCTGCGGCCGCAGACGCTTTGGTCTGGCCGTCGCCGTTAAGGTCGCGGTCGGCGGCCAGCACAATCCGGCAGGCCGGGTATCTGTGACGGGCAAGGCTCGCCAGAGAAAGGAGGTTCACCGACGACAGCGCCACCATGACGGTTTCCCCGGTCAGGTGATGCACGGTGAGCGCGGTCGCATAGCCCTCCGCTATCCACAGCCGTTTTCCCGCCTCTTTTTTCCCGTCGAGAATATGACATGCCCCTTTTACCTGCCCCCCTTTCAGGGTGCGCTTGAGGCCGTCTGCGTTAATGAGCTGGACGTTAACCAGTGCGCCGCTATCGTCATACAGCGGGACAACCACATCCCCGGCGCGGTACGTCACACCGCCGGTTTTATGCAGGGTGGTGAGCGTCAGACATTCCCGACCGGGGAAGCCCTTGCGGGTAAGGTAGGCATTGCCGGTGGCCGGTCGGGCTTTCTCCATCAGTCTGGCGGCCAGCGCGGCCGCCGCTTTGCGGTCGGCCT
The DNA here is from genome assembly GCF_028069825.1 of Citrobacter sp. Igbk 14. NCBI lineage: Bacteria > Pseudomonadati > Pseudomonadota > Gammaproteobacteria > Enterobacterales > Enterobacteriaceae > Citrobacter > Citrobacter sp. Igbk 14. The sequence continues at coordinate 6,630 of NZ_JANEWM010000033.1, read as the reverse complement.
CAGTTTCAGCGTCTGCGGCCGCAGTCACCGCCGGGGAGACCGGCGGCAGGTTGCCGGTCACGGCGTTCACCTTCCCGGCCGCCTCTGACGGGGTCACGCCGAACACTTTCTCAACCAGTTTCAGACCGTCTCCCGCGCCGCACTGGTTACAGAACCACGTCCCGCGCCCCTCTTTATCGTCAAAGCGAAAGCGGTCGGAGCCGCCACACACCGGACAGGCCTGATGGCGGTTTTTGATGACCGTTACCCCCAGCGCCGGGAGAATGCGCGGCCAGTGACCGCACGCCTGTTTTACGGTGTCCGTTACGTTCATTTTCATTGTGGTTGTCTCCCTCAGTGCAGTGCCGGTGCGGTGATATGACGGGCGCAGAGTTCATCCATCACGGCCAGCCCGAGAAAGGACAGCGACGGGGCGGCTTTCAGTGGTCCGGCTTCCATTAAATCTTCGAGCAGGGCACAGGCAATCTGACGGCCTTTTTCCTCGCCATGCTGGCGCAGATAGAAGCCCTCCAGCTCGGCCGCAATGGCGCTTTCCAGCGTACTGAGCGTGAGCTGCGGGTAGCGGTGCTGACGTTCGCACAGGGTCAGCCAGGCACAGGCGACCGCACGGCGGTAAAGTGCAGCGCGCAGAACGGGAGATAATGCGGTTTTCATACGTTGCCCTCCCCGGTCAGCCAGCGCTGATTACAGCGGTCGACCACACCGTCGAGCCGGGCAGTCATGAAGTAAATCACCGAGGTGAGCTGTAGCTGCTGCGCCGGATTGTGGCGCAAAGAGGTGCAGTCCTGCACCTGCATCAGGTCGCCGACGAGCTGGCCGACGTTGCGCATATGTTCGAGGCATTCAAGGTCTGCCCGGCTGATGGTGGGCTGGTTTATATTCTGCGGCCGTTCCGTACTGTTAACAGGCATTATTTCGTCTCCTGAGGACGTGCGTATCCCTGCGCAGATACGCACATTTAATATTCGTTATCGTTTTTTAATTACAGATAATGGCGGTAGCTGTTATCCGGTTTTATTTCCGTTTCCGGCCTGAAATTATTCCGCCATTTATGCGCCACCGGCGCCGGGCGTTTAACCGGGGGAATATCGTCAGGATATTTATCGATATTCCGCGCCCGGTATTGCTGTAATGCCGGGTCAGCCGCTATTTCGCGTAATACGGCATGGCGGTTTTCAGGGTTGCGCTTAAATACATCGGGATGCTCACAGGTAAAGTCCCGCAAAAAACGACCGAGCGGAATTTCTGCCATACGGCCACCGGCAATTATACGAATGAGGATGGTGTAGGTGCGCCGGTACGGATTCCAGACCAGCCCCGGACAGCGGTACGGCATATCCCACGGAATACCGTCGGCCAGCACGCCCGACACCACCACATCAGGAAATCCTGTACAGCGATATATTTCACCCGGCTGAGGGAAATCAAACATGGTGCTCACCTCCGTTTCCCGACGTCGTGGCGAGAAAGTCACGGCACAGGCCTTTGGCTTTCAGCTCTTCCAGGACGTAGCTGACGTCCTCATGGATATAACTAAAAATCTGCGGCAGGTATAGCTGGTGTAAACCGTTCAGCTCACGGCGCAGCAAATCTCCACCGATGAACTGCGAGACGGCGCTGGCGCGATTGAGTTTATGGTACGCCTCTATGCTGAGGTGTTCCTTCATGGGGTTAAGGTCATCACGACGCGCTGAGACGGTCTGAGGGGTGTTTTTATTACGCATGTGACACCTCCACAACCGGCAGGCGGGCGGCAAGGGAAAGCACGTATTCGCGGACAAGGGTGCGGCGGGCGGCCAGCTCGTCACCGGCCACGGTGCGGAGCATACAGATACGGGGTTTACGGTCTGCGCGACGGACGGCGGCAAACACAAAGACAAACTGCGGGTGTGACGGGGTGAGGGTCGTAGCCATAAGGGCAACCTCCAATAAGTAGCGGTTATTGCCACCACCGGAGTTCCTACACTCATGGGTGGTAGCCCGGACGGGGGTAGGAATACCGGCCTTATTGGAAACCGGCCAGCCCGAAGGCTGCCCCGCCCGGACCACCATTATCTGATACAGGCCAGTGTGAAACCACCACAGCCCGAAAAATGGGTGTACCTGAGCAACGACGTAAAAAAACACGCATGGCGCGTGTTGAGTCGCCAATAAGTAACACGGGTTCCTACGCCCGGCTGTCGATTTTGCGACAGCGACAAAACTGTACCAGGAAACACACAACGGATGCAAGCCAGAAAAAGGGGCTTTGTGAAATCGGCTCTGATTCATGCGTCGTATTTCCGGTTGCGGTGCGCGACACGTTCTGCCATCCACGCCGTGATTTCAGACTGTAGCCAGGCGACATTTTTACCCCCGAGGGAAACCTGTGCCGGGAAAGCATTGCGGGCGATTAAATCGTAGAGCGTGGAGCGGGACAGGCCGCACTGATGAATGACTTCCGGGAGACGTAAAAAACGTTCCTGAACCGGGGCTGAAACCGGCATCAGGTGCGTGCCAGTGGGAGAAGGTGGTACTGATGAAACCGTGTGCATAACGCTACCTCGTTAATATCCGCAGAGATCCGGACGTGTCCGTCCGGTATCAGGTAGCGCTCTATTTTGTGAATATTTTTTCTCAATGCAACAGGGGGAAATTGTACAAAGCACGGGACAACGGATGCTGTTTTTTTACTCAAGACCATTTAAAGGCACTGGAAGGAGTTATAAGGCACTGGAGATTTCAAAAGTGAAATGCAAATTGATTTAATCACCCTAACAGCATGAATTAATAGGATATACCGCATAAAATTTACATTCGGGATGTTCAGACCAGTGAACAGTAGTGAACAGTTGGTGAACACTTCTTTCTCAACTGTTCACTCTTTAATTTATTGTTTTACTTATATTTTTATACTGAGTGAACAGTAGTGAATAGTTATATGTAAAAAAACAAACAGAGAGAAGGGTTTTCCTGCGACCTTTCTCTGGCCAGCCGGGTTTTGAAGTCCTGTTTGTGCCATGTCTGCTACAACGGTAATGAATCGAGTTGTTGTCTGAGGGACGGCAGAATGGCGTCAGGTTGAAAACACAGAGAGAACCCGACGATGAAACCAGATTTGTTTACCGCGGTAATGAAAACCATCGGCAGCACGCAGGATGAGAACATCCGCACGGCCATTGACAGTGCACTGGACAGCCTTAACGAGAAAGCAAACCAGAACGCAGAGGCCACGATAAATAATGCGCTTGAGGCATTCAGCAAGGCCAAATCCGTGCACACGGAAAATATGCTGAAACTGAATGATATTGATGCCGCCATTACCCGCAGCGGGAAAGAGCGTCAGAACGCCCTGAATGAAAGTGCCGAAGCCGAACAGAACTGGCGTACCCGTTTTCGCGAACTGCGCGGCATGATGACCCCTGAACTGAAAGCCGAACACAGTCAGCGAGTGGCTGGTCGGGAGCTGGCGGAGGAATTCACCGCCCTGATTGATGAGCTCAACGATGATAAAGCCAGTACCATGCTGGCCGCCTGTACATCAGGAGATAAGTACGTCGGCACGCATTTTACGGTGTTCTCTGCCTACTCCCGGAATGAGTGGGCGGCCGTGATGAAAGACATCCCTCCCTCACTGGTGCGCGCATTTGCGTTACGTCTGCGTGAACTCGAAATGAAAGGAGAAGAACACCCTCACAACGTTCTCATTCAGGAACTGGGGGAGAATGTACTGGCGCAAAGCAGGTACTACGCATTCAACATGACGCAGGAGCCGGTAATTTCAAAAATTGGGCTTCACCGTCCGGCACTCACCGGCGTGGATATGAAACTCTATAAAAGCCCTGTTCTCAGAATGGCGCGGGCTAAAGAGCTGGCACAAAAGAAAAAATCGCGGGGGGTTAAGCCATGATGCGCTGTCCGTACTGCAAACAGGCTGCCCATGTCCGTACCAGCCGTTACCTGTCGGATAACGTCAAGCAGAGCTACCTCCAGTGCGTGAATGTCTTTTGCTCCGCAACCTTTCGCACCACCGAGTCTATCGACGAGGTGATACGGCCACCGGCAGAAGAAAAGCCCGAACCGCCGCAGACAGTACCAGAAACACCGCCCCGAATTCTGGACTGCGCCCGCTCATCGCTGCGCCACTGATTCAGGAGAAAAGACAATGGCACGAGCACTACTGGAACAGGCCTTTGAAACCTGTCAGAAGAATAAATCGGACTGGATGAGCAGCAAGTCAGCACTGGCGCGGGCTGAAATGGCGCTGAAAGAGCTGGAGCTTACCTGCACCCGTTATGAACCGGAGGCCGCACAGGCGCTGCGGGATGATATTGACCTGAAAAAATGGGCGGTAAATCAGTCGGCCGGGCAGTACATCCGGTCACATGAGGCCGTGCAGCGTATCAGTATCCGGCGTCAGCTCCACGCCTTTATGCAGGTAAGCGGCGACGCGCTGGCCGCCGCACTGGCACCGGAATTAATGCACCTCAGCGAACAACCTGACATCGTCAGAGAACGGGCTCTCGACCGGGCGGCCGCCAGTGTTCGCGAAGCGCTGTCCGTTCATGTTACCCGCGGAGGAAATATTGATTATGCAGAGGAAGATCGCGACATTCTGACAACCATCGGTTTCCGGCCTGACAGAGCATCGAGAGACGACAACCGGGCAAAATATACGCCTGAACAGAGTCAGATTTTCATGCGCCGACAGGCCGCGCAGACCCGCAAAAAATCCGCATAAAACGCCCCGAAAATACCCGTCTTTTTAATAAAAATAGCCATGCATGCCTACGCTGCATGGCTTTGCATGCAAAACCCTGAATTTTCCACCCCGCGCCGCACCAGCACTGGCGCGGCCTGAGTCCCTTCATGCACCTGCATTAAAAGTGCCCCACGAAGCGGGCAGGCGTGGCGGGGAGAGCATTGCGCGCCAGAGTTCTGAATGATAATTTGACAGCATTGTTATCGTTTAGCTTGTAGTTCTTAATGAAGAGGGTTCTATGAATACCGATACCTTAATTTTAAGGTTCCGTGATTTGGTAACAGAGAGTGGTGGTACAATTGCCGAGCACTTAAAAATCATCAAAGAACATGGTTATGTTTATTGGGGATGGTGGGCTAAACCTGGTGAACAAGTTCCTTCATATTTTATGGATATATCAAAAGAGCTGAGGGAGACAACAAAGAATATATATCTTTTTGACTCTGGAACAGGGAAGTTATACGCGGCGATCTTAAATGAAATGATTTTCAGTGGCGTTGATATAAAGTGTCCGGACACTAATTTTACGCCTAGTTACTATACAAGTCGTTCATGTTCTGCTTGGTTGAAGTTGATAGATATCACCGAAGTAGATGATAAAAAAATATATGAAACTCTTAATTGTTTGTCGTATTCAGAAACGAACTCTCAAATGTTTTTAGATGGTACTAGTTTTTCAGACTTTGAAGGGAAGCAAGTATCAAGCCTAAGGGAGTTACAGTATCAGGAACGAACGCTTTGGTTTGTTAATGATTTTATTAAAGGCAAGCATGATACGCATGAGATTCTATTAAAAAATGCAAATGTTAGTATTCCTCGGGTTTTTCATGAGAAACATATTGTTTCAAAGTCAGGTATATTTCATTGGCTGTCGGATTTGCATTTTGATGATGCCAATAAGTTTCATCAATTTACTGGTTTTAATAAGCGCACCTTGCAAACACTATTAGATGAATATTTCCAAGATGAAATTGAGTCGTTGATTGTATCTGGTGACATTACTTGGAAGGCAACGGAGCAGGAATTTAATATCGCTCTGGAATTTTATAGAAATCTGTGCGCTAACAGTTCTTTAACTTTTGACTCGATCGGTATATGTCCTGGAAATCATGATGTTAGCTTTAGTGAAGGTCTCTCTCATGATACTTTATCTGCGCTTCAAAAGTTGCATGAAAATATGCATCAAAAAAAGGAAGAAATACCACTTGATAATAATGGTGATGGTGGCAAAGATATTGAAATAAAAAAGGAGGATAATGTAAATAAACTAAGTGGTGAAGAATGGGATTTGTTAGTTTCAACAGAGCTTGGAGAAGATTCCAAAAACAACTATCGCCAACATTTTAAAAATATCTATAATATTGAGCCAAATAAATATCTATCAATGGGTAGAAAGTATTTGGTTAAAAACCAACGATCTGTTGAGATATGCTACTTAAACAGTAATCTTTTGCAACAACATCGATTGGCCTTTCAGGGGCAAGGTTTTATAGGTATTGAGCAACTTAAAGATGCAGAAGAAAAAATGGGTTGGAAAGGTGTTCCTAAAATGATGGGAACAGTAAGATTAGTTGTATTGCATCATAACCTATTTGCGGTAAATTATTTTTCCACTCCTACTATGGGGATGCCCGGTGGGATTGTGTATGATGCGGAAGCGGTAGTTCAATGGTGTTTTAAAAATAGAGTAAATGTTATTTTACATGGACATACCCATGAAAGGAGTATGACTAAACTTACCCGTAAATGTGAAGGTGGAGGTGAGTATAGTGTATGGGTGGTTGGGTTAGGTAGCACTGGTGTTGTTAGCTCTCATTTGGTTAACTCTAAATATAATGAAATGGCTACCTTTGATTTCAATCATGAAGAAATAAAACTAAATATATACC